>JAEDMN010000221.1 GCA_016302985.1 Kiritimatiellia bacterium
CATTTGCGACTTGCGTCGCAGGAGAGAGAGGGGGCAGGGCTTAGGGGCAACGACTCCCAGGTACTCGCACGGCGCCGAGGCGGGTGGGGCCGCGAGACGCCTCGGCGCCGTGCGAGTACCTAAGAGCTGAAAAAGGGCGCGGCTCGTGCGAGCCGCGCCCTCGTTTGCGCCTTGGGGGCGCCTTTTAGAAGAGGCCGAGGAACTTCTTGCCCTTCACCGGCTTGAGCGTGATGCTCCACGTCTCCTTCTGGATCGGGAAGATGTACTTCTGCATCGGACGCGGGCCGCAGCTCGCGCCGCCGAGGCCGAGCTGGCGGCAGTCGAGGTTCAGCACGACCTCCTCGCGGGGAACGAGCGGCGTACGGTAGCGCTTCTCGCCGTTGCGGTGGCGGGCGAACTCGAGGTCCTCCATGCCGAAGTGCAGGGCCTGCACGAAGAACGGGGCGTCGCCGCTGAACTCGACGCCGGCGCCGTTGTCGTCCGTGAAGCGGACGGTGCGGACGTCGCACTTGTAGCCGTTGTCCTGCGGGCGCACATAGGGCTCGTACTGGTCCGTGACCGTGCTCTCCCACCAGCCGAGGAAGGACCCGGTCTTGCGGTCGACATAGTTCTCGCGCGGGCCACGGCCGTAGTAGGCCATGTTCTCGAGGGACTTGTCGAGCTTCCAGGTCGTACCGAGGCGCGGCAGGGCGGGCGGCATCGAACCGTGCGGCGTCGCCGTGTTGCGGACCGTGACCGAGCCGTCGGCACGGAAGGTCCACTCGGACTCGTGCGCGTAGCCGGCGCTCTTGGACCCCGTCACTTCGACGGTGGCGACGACCTTCACGACGTTCTCGCCTTCGGGGAAGCGGACGTCGAGCGGACGCGCATGGTAGCGCAGCTGCGTCAGGCCCGAGGCGTAGAAGCTCTGCTTGCGGTCCTCGCCCCAGGGATTGCCGTCGCGCAGCCAGCGGTCGTTGTCCGTGAACGCGCGCTCGCAGGTGAGCTGCGGGCCGGCGACGACGCCCTCCGCCAGGTCCTTCAGGATCGTCTTGCCGTTCATGACGAGCTCGCAGAGCGTGCCCGACTTGCGGCAGAAGACCGCCCTCGTGTCCCCGGCCTTGACCACGACCGTCTTCTCGTCCGCGGTGACCTCGGGCACGGCCCCCTCGGGCACGGACGCGGCGGGAACCGCCGCGCGCACGAGGTGCTGGTCGCGGGCGACCACGTGGCCCTTCTTCGCCCAGAGGGCGTCCGCCTTGAGCGCGAAGGAGAAGTTCACGAAGTACTCGCAGTCCGGCTTGAACACGTCGGCGGGCAGCTCGACCTTGAACTCGCCGCGGCAGAGCGGGGCGACCGGCGGAACCTGCAGCGCACCGGAAGCGACGGGACGGCCGTTCTCCAGCAGCTCCCACGAGGCGTCGAAGGCGTCCACGGACGTGAACCCGAAGCGGTTCCAGAGCGTGGCGACGCCGGTCTGGGCGTTGTACTTCTCGACCACGATGTTGCGGTAGACGTGCCCGACCTCGACCAGCTTCGCGGTGACGTTGCGGAACGGGTCGACGACGCCGTTCACGCAGAACGGACCGTCGTTCGGCTGTTCGTCGAAGTCGCCGCCATACGCCAGGAAGCGCTCGCGTTCGCCCGTCTTCGGGCAGACGCGGTCGGTCGACTTCCAGATGGCCTGGTCGACCCAGTCCCAGATGCAGCCGCCCATGAGCGCGGGGTAGGCGTAGACGACGTCCCAGTATTCCTGGAAGTTGCCGATGGCGTTGCCCATCGCATGCGCGTATTCGCACATGAAGTGCGGCTTGCCCGCGGTGTGGCCGCCGATCGCGAAGCCCTCGCCACCGCCCTCGCCCTGGATGGCGCCCTTCTTGGCGTTGCCGAGCTTGCCGCGCTTCTCGAGCCATTCGACGGACGGGTACATGGTCGAGTCCACGTCGGCGTCCGCGTTGCCGCGCTCCCAGTGGACGAGGCGCGTGGCGTCGAGCGCGTGGACCGCCTTGATCGCGTTCCGGAAGCCGTCGCCGTGGCCGGTCTCGTTGCCCATCGACCACATGAAGATCGACGCGTGGTTGCGGTAGTTCATCACGTGGTTGACGTTGCGCTCCCTGATCGTCTCGAACCACTCCTTGTGGAGGCCGAGGCCCTCCTTGCCGTAGCCCGGCTCATGGCCCTCGACGTTCGCCTCCGCGACGACGTAGACGCCGTAGCGGTCGCACAGGTCGTAGAAGCTGTGGTGGTCGGGATAGTGGCAGGTCCGCACCGTGTTGATGTTGAACTGCTTGAACAGCGTCACGTCCTTGACCATGTCCTCCATGGAGACGGTGCGGCCGTTCTCGGGGTTGCACTCGTGGCGGTTGACGCCCTTGAACTTGATCGGCTTCCCGTTGAAGAGCACGGTGTTGCCCTCGATCTTCACCTCCTTGAAGCCCACGCGGCACGCGCGGATGTCCTTGCCGCCGTTCGCGTCCCGGAGGGTCATCACGAGCGTGTAGAGGTAGGGGTCCTCGGCGCTCCAGAGGCGGGGTTCGCGGACCGTGACGTTCGCGTGCGCCTCGGACAGCACGCGCGTGGTCGGCACGAAGAGCTTCGTGGCCGGCAGCGTGGCGACTTCGCGGAAGTCCGCGTCATAGAGCTTCGCGTCCACCACCGCGTTGCCGCCCTTGCCGTCCAGCGCGCGCGCCTTGACGGAGAGCTTCAGTTCGGCGGAACGGTAGTCGGACGAGAGCGCGGTCTGCACGCAGAAGTCGTTCAGCTCGGTGCGCGGGGTGGAGAAGAGCGTCACGTCGCGGTAGATGCCCGAGAACCGGAACATGTCCTGGTCCTCGAGATAGCTGCCGTCGCACCAGCGGTAGACCTCGACGGAGAGCTGGTTGTCGCCGTCCTTGAGGTACTTCGTGATGTTGAACTCGCTCGGCAGCTTGGAGTCTTCGGCATAGCCGACCTTCTGGCCGTTCACCCACACGTAGTAGGCGGAGTAGACGCCGTCAAAGCGCAGGAAGACGTCGCGCCCCGTCCAGTCGGCCGGCACCGTGAACGTCCGGCGGTAGGAGGAGACGGGGTTGTAGTCCGGCTTGTTCGTGTCGCGGTCCAGGATGTTGGGCCACTTGTTGGCGTGCGGGTACCTCACGTTCACGTAGCCCGGCGAGCCGAAGCCGCGCATCTCGACGCAGCTCGGGACGTCGATCGTGAACCAGCCGGAGTCGTCGAAGTCGGCCTTCCAGAAGTCGAGCGGGCGCAGCGCGGGATTGCCGCACCAGCTGATCTTCCAGGTGCCGTTGAGCGAGACGCGGTAGGGCGTCTGGGGCTCGAGGTCCGACGTGAGGGCGGCGGCGCCGTCCGCGAGCGGCATCGAGTACGCGCGCGCGGGTTCGCGGTTGATGGAGTTGACGGCCGTGTTCTCCCAGTCGTTGGGAGCCGCGACGACGGACAGGACCGCCGCCATCGCGCAGCAGGAGAGGATGAGATTCTTCATCGTGTCTTCCGTAGTTTTTTCCGATATTCCGATATGACGACAAATGCCCGGCGATTGGGATCCAAGTGTCCGGCACCGTGCGCGTCGCGGGGACGCTTAGCCGAAGAGCTTCGACCAGAAACCGCCCGTGGCGGTCGACTCGTAGCCGATGAACGGCTTGCCGTTCACCATCACCTGGCGCTTCTCGGGGCAGAAGGTCGCCTTGCAGCCCGTGCGGGCGGAGGCGTTCGCCATGATGAGGGCGATGGCGTGCGAGTAGCCGGCCTCGATCGGGGCGTTCGGGTTCTTGCGCGCGCGGACGCATTCCATCCAGTTGCGCATGTGCGCGCTCGTGAGCGGGTCGGCGCCCGTGTTGGCGCTCGTCACGACCTTCTCCTCGGGCGCGGGGAGGTCCTTCTCCTCCCACTTGGCGCGCTCGACGCCCTCGTTCGTGACCTTGCCCTTGCCCATGTCGACGCAGCCGTTCGGGCCGAAGTACTTCTCGACCGGGCCCTCGCCGTTGAGCTTGGAGCCGCCGCCCGCGTTGTGCTGGTGGCTCTGGAAGACGCACTGGAAGCCCTTGCCCTTCACGCCGCTTTCGCCATATTCGAGCACCGTCGTGAACGTGTCGTAGCTCATGCGGCCGTCGACCCACTGGTAGAGGCCGCCGGACGACATCGCGCTCTTCGGATACGGGCAGTCCATGAACCACGCGACCGTGTCGATCTGGTGGCACATCCACTGGCCCGGCGTGCCGGACGAGAACGGCCAGAAGAGGCGGAACTCGAGGTACTTGCGCGGATCGAAGGCGTACGCGGCCGGATCGCGGTCGAGCAGCCACATGTTCCAGTCGATGTCCTCCTTCTTCAGCGAGGCGATGAGCGCCTCCGGACGGCGCCAGCGCTTGGGCTGGTTCACGTTCCAGCGGAGGTCGACGTAGGAGACGTCGCCGAACGCGCCGGAGTTGATGAACGCCTTCGCGGCGTGGTACTTCCTGCCGGAACGGCGCTGGGAGCCGATCTGGAGGATCGAGCCCGGGAGCATCTGGCCGCCCGCGCGCTTCGCCTCGACCGCGTCCTTCAGCATGTTGGCGCTGTACATGTCCTCGGCCAGCGGCTTCTCGCAGTAGGCGTCCTTGCCGGCGTTGACCGCATGGGCGGCGTGCTGCGCGTGCTGGAAGTCGGCCGTGGAGATGATGACGGCGTCGATGTCCTTCGCGTTCTCGTAGAGGGCGACGTCGCTGGAGTACGTGTCGAGCGCATGGCCGAGCTTCTTCTCCATCTCGGGCTTCGCGTTCTCCATCAGGCGCTTCTTCCAGAGGTCGGCCACGGCCACCATCTCGAAGTTCAGCTCCTTCTGGTGGTTCATGAAGCTCGGCAGCAGCGAGCCGCGGAAACGATCCGAGTAGCCGACGCACGCCACGCGCACCGTCTCGTTCGCACGGTAGTAGGCGCCCGCGGCCTTCGCCGGCGCCTGCTGCGCCTTGAGGATTCCCGGCAGCGCCGTCACCGCGGCGGCTCCGACGCCCAGCTTCGCGAAGCTGCGGCGGCTCAGATCGATTTCGCTCATCTCGTTATGCTCCTTGGTTGTGAAAGGGTGCTCCCAGGGCTCGGCCCCAGTCAATCGACGGTATTTTACTGAAAAACGGCAAGGTTGGCAAATGCAAAACTCTGATGCCCCGGGCCCGCGCCGGGCCGTGGTGCGAGACTCCGACGCCCGGGCTCGCGCCGGGCCGTGGTGCGAGACTCCGACGCCCGGGCCCGCGCCGGGCCGTGGTGCGAGACTCCGACGCCCGGGCCCGCGCCGGGCCGTGGTG
>JAEDMN010000023.1 GCA_016302985.1 Kiritimatiellia bacterium
CCGTATCCGCCGGAGCCGCCCCGGCCCCCGGCGTCGCCACCGTAGCCGCGGTCCGTGGAGAAGAGCGTCTGTTCCTCGACGAGCGTCGGCGGAATCTCGCGCACGAAGACGGAGGGGTCGACGGGGATGAGGCCGCCGTCCGGCGTCTTCTTCGCCTTGGGGACGGACATGTAGAGACGGTCCTTCGCGCGGGTCACCGCCACGTAGAAGAGGCGGCGTTCCTCGTCGAGGTTGCCCTCCTCGACCGCGCGGGCGCTCGGGAAGACGGTGTCGACGAGCCACGGCAGGATGACGACGGGCCACTCCATGCCCTTCGACTGGTGGACGGTGGTCAGCGTGACATGGTCCTCGGGCAGGCTGTCCTTCGCCTTCGCGTCGAGGTTCGTCATGAGGGCGACCTCGTCCAGGAACTGCTTCAGGCCGCCGGGCGAGGACGCGATCTGCGCCATGAGTTCGTTCAGGTCGTCGAGGCGGGAGTCCGCGTCCTCGGGCTCGAAGGTGCGGTGGAGGTGCTCCGCGTAGAAGAGCTTCGTGAACTCCTCGATCAGCATGCGGTCGTTGCCGGCCGCGAGGTGGCCCGGCGCGGCGGCGAACGCCTGCTCGAGCTTGGCCCAGCCCTCCCGGCCCTTCGCGCACATCATCGCGCCGAGGTTCATCCGGTCCATCGGGTTCGCGCCGTCGAAGGTGTTCCCGAGGGCCTTCCAGTACTTCCGGGCCGTGCCCTCGCCGACGCCGGGGAGCAGCTCCAGGAGGCGCAGGAAGCCCAGCTCGTTCGTCGGGTCCACGCAGAGGCGCAGGAACGCGAGCACGTCCTTGACGTGCAGCTGCTCGAAGACGCCGATACCGCTCGTGATGCGGAACGGCACGTGGTTGCGCGTCAGCGTGAGCTGGATGTCGATCGAGGTGTAGTGCGAGCGGTAGAGGACGGCGATGTCGCGGTAGGCGATGCCGTGCTGGCGCATCGCGCCGATCAGGCGCAGGATCGCCTCCGCCTGCGCGCGGCCGTCGTAGACGTGGTAGAGGCGCGGCTTGGGGGCGTCGCCGGTGCGGAACGGGCGCAGCGTCTTCTCGAACTGGTGCTGCACGTCCTTCATCACGCAGTTCGCGACGTCGAGGATCGGGGACATCGAGCGGTAGTTGCGCTCGAGCTTGACGATGCGGCAGCCCTCCCAGCGGTCGGGGAAGTTCATGATGTTCTCGAACTGCGCGCCGCGCCAGGTGTAGATGCACTGGAAGTCGTCGCCGACGACCATGATGTTGCGGTGCTTGGCGGCGATGATGTCGGTGAACTTCGACTGGATGCTGTTCGTGTCCTGGTACTCGTCCACGAGCACGTGCAGGAAGTGCTCCTGCAGGAACTCCCGCACGCGGTCGTTCTCCTGCAGCAGGCGCAGGCCGTTGACGAGCAGGTCGTCGAAGTCCATCGCGCCGAGTTCCTTCTTCTTGGCCCCGTAGGCGCGGCAGACCTTCAGCACGAGCGCGCCGTCCATCGCCATCTTCGTCTGGTTGGCGAGGACGACCTGCTCGAGCGTGCGCTCCCCGTTGGCGGCGTCGGACACCAGTTTCAGCAGGGCCTCCTTCTTCGGGAAGTCCTTCGCGTTCACCTCCGTGCCCGCGAGCCCCTCCTTGATGCACTGGCCCATGATCTTCTTCTGGTCGTCCTCGTCGAGGATCGTGAAGCCGGGCTTGTATCCGAGGGAGGCGCCGTACTGGCGCAGGAAGCGGGCGCAGACGTGGTGGAAGGTGCCGCTCCAGACGCCGCCCATGCCGGGCACGAGGTCCTCGGCGCGCTCGAGCATCTCGCGGGCCGCGCGGTTGGTGAACGTCAGCAGCAGGATGCGCTCCGGCGGCACGCCATGCTCGACCAGGTAGGCGACGCGGTGGACGAGGGTGCGGGTCTTGCCCGTGCCCGCGGCGGCGAGCACGAGCATGGGGCCATCGGACGCGGTCGCGGCGGCGCACTGTTCGGGATTGAGGACTCGGGCAAAATCGATCATTGCTGGGTCGGGATGGTCCACGTGCGGCCGCACATGTGGCAGGTGATGTCGAGGGTCGGGGGCAGGGCGGCGCGTTCGGCCGGCGGGATGGCCGCGAGCATGGCCGCGGCGCGTTCCGCGCTGCAGCGGCAGGCGAAGGCGAGCGGCGTCGTGCGGCGGAGCTCCGCGTGGGGGAGGCCGAGCTTCTTCAGGAGCGTGCGCGGGGCGGCGGCGCCCGTCGCGAGCGCCTGGGCGGCCGCGCCCGAGGCGAAGACCTCCGCGACCTGCGCGAAGGCGGCCGCGTCCCCGTCGGGGGCGCATTCCGCGAGCAGGCCGCGCGCGTAGGCGGGCACCCCGTCGTCCCCGGCCGCGGCCGCGACGGCCGTGCGCACGCGGCGCTGGAGGGACTGGTCGAAGTAGGCGTCGAGCCCGGTCGCGAGCGCGTGCTTCTTCCACGCGGTGGCGACGACGCCGCTCGAGAGGATGGAGCCGGGGATGGAGCGGATGACCTCGAATGTGCCGGTCTCGCCCAGCACCGCGGCGTCCTTCGGCGTCCCGAGGCCGTCGAAGTCGTTCAGCACCTTCGTCTTGGTGTAGCCGCGCAGCGTGCCCTCGGCCGTGCATTCGACGAGGAAGCCGCCGAGCGGACCGGGCGCGTCGAGGCGCAGCGTCACGCATTCGCGGGGCTGCGAGGTCTCGGCGCCGAGCAGCGCGGCGGCGGCGAGCGCCTGGGCGAGGTAGTGCGAGGCGGTCGGGCCGGAGAGGTGTCCGCGGGCCAGCGCGCCGGCGGCCGTGGTGCAGTCGGCCAGCACGAGGGAGATCTTCGTCGCCGGGTCGAGGGCGAGAATCCGTTCGTCCTTCATGAGTAGTCCTCTCCGATGAAATGCACTTCGATGTCCTCGAGCGCGCTCAGCACGTTCTCGGCGTTGGCGTCCTCGATCACGCGCACCTCGTCCGGCGGGAGGGCCACCTCGACCCGGTCGGGGTCGCGCAGGTAGTCCATGAAGCGGCGGCGCAGGTAGTCGATGCGGCGCACGTGGCGCTCGAGCGCCCAGAGCGCGAAGCGCCATTTCGGCAGGAAGCCGTAGCGTCCGCCGAGGTGCGGGTCGAACGCCTCGAAATCGTCGCGCTGGACGGTGAACTCCCACTCCATCGCGCGCAGGCGGAACTCGAAGCCCGCGAGGAAGCGGGCGCCGAGCTCCTCGCGCGCGCAGACGGGGTGGCGTTCGGCGAAGGCGGCGAGCGCCTTCGCGTAGACGGCCAGGTAGAAGGCGACGATCGCCTCCAGGTTGCGGTCCGTGAGCGAGACGTCGGGCCAGCCCATGACGCCGCGCATCGAGCAGCAGGAGACCGAGAGCGGCATGAGCCGGCCGGCGGTCACGTCGAAGCCGAAGCGGTAGACCTCCTTGCCGACGCCGAAGACGGGCGAATGGGTGGCGGGGTCGTACTTCTTCATCGCCAGGTTCTGCGCGGCCGCGTCGCCCACGAGGGAGGCGAGCGCGAGGATGACCTGCGGATCCTCGCCCGCGTCCGCGCCGCCGAACTCGCCCGCGAGCTGCAGGTAGTTGGCGGGGATGTCCGCGAGCGGCTCGCCCTCGCAGCGGGTGCGGATGAAGTAGTCCAGACAGCGCTGCAGCTTCTCGCCCGAGCGGCGGCGCAGCAGGCGGTAGTCCGGCAGGTTGACGCCGAGGGCCTTGAAGGCCTGGGCGCGCGCGATGACGTAGCTGCCGTAGCCGCGTCCGGAGCGTGCGAGGCGCTTCTCGACGAAGGAGGAGACGACGGGACGGCGGTTCGTCTTGTAGACGACCTCGCGCGTGCGGCCCGTGCCGATCGGGGCGTCCGTTTCGGAGCCGTCGGTGCGGAGCTCGTAGACGTTCGCGTACTCGACGAACTCGTCGCGGCTCATCATGGCGCGCAGGTTGGAGAGCAGCACCTCGCTGCGGGCGTCGCAGAGCGGGTCGAAGACGGGGCGGCCGTTCTCGAAGCGCGCGCCGGGCAGGGCCGTGCGGCGGTCGTCGAAGGCGGGCACCGCGCCCTCGCCCATGACGGAGTAGATCTCGCCGGTGAGGTACATGTAGAGCGTCTCGACGAACGCCTGGGACGTGTCGTCCGCGAGCTCGGGACGCGTCAGCTGGCTGCGGTAGAAGGCGTCGATCTCGGCGATCCGCCCCGCGGCCTCCTCCTGCGTGACGCGGTGCAGCTCGATCCGCTCCATCAGCAGCTCGAGCCCGGGGACGATGCGCTCGAGCGCGACGCCGCGGCGCAGGCCGAAGAGCTCGATCTCGTGGTGGCCGTGGAACTTGGGCTGGCGCAGGAAGGAGGTGGAATGGCCCTCGAACACGCTCACGAGCTCGTGGAGGCCGTCGCGGAACGCCGCGAAGTCGGTCTTCGCCTGCTCGGCGAGGGCGTGGAAGCCCGCGTAGGAGAGGAAGTGGACGCCGCGCGTGCCGTGGTAGTAGCGCAGGCCGGTGGAGATGCGCTTGCGGCTGGCCGCCAGGGCGACGGACATCTCGCGCTCGGTCCAGGCGAGCGGCTTGACGCGCCACTCCTGCCCGCGGCGCCGGAAGTGCTCGAGCGTCTGGTCGTTGCGCTCGAGCATCACGACGTCGGAGTACGCGAACTTCAGCGTGCCGGTGAGCCAGTCGTCGATGGCGGCCAGCAGCCCGCAGGGCACGTCGCGCTGCGAGACCTCGAGCTTGCCGTCGACGACGTTCGCGCACAGGACGGCGTGCATCATCACGTCCCCGCGCTTCTGCTGGGGCAGGTGGCAGAGGTCCCAGAAGAGCCCCTGCAGCAGGGGGAGCGCCGCGACGGAGTGGTTGCCCGCGGTGACCGTCATGACGTAGCCCGGGCCGCCCCCGTGGCGCAGGTCGCGCTTCGCGACGATCAGCACCGAGGCGTGCGCGTCGAGGTGCGCGAGCACGTCCTTCTCGAAGACGAAGGTGTCGTCGCCGAGGTCATAGGCGCAGAAGCGGCGCACGCGGCCCATCGCCCGCGTCTCGACGCGCTTCCGGCGCCGCGATCCCAGGCGGCGGAAGCGCGCAAGCAGCTGCTTGACCGACCACTTCATTCGTCTTCTTCGTCGTCGTGATGGTGGTGGTGGAAGTGGCCGAGGCGGATCTCCTCCCTGGCGATGAGGTCCTCCGCGAAGCCGCCCAGCGCGTCCAGGTCCGCCTCGTCCGCCGCCTCGAGCAGGTTCGCGAGGGCGCGCGGCACGTACCGGCCGAACTGGGGCTGGCCCACCGAGGCGAGGCGGCCGAAGGCGCCGAGCGCCTGCACGAGGCGCTGGACCGCGCCGAAGGCCAGGTGCTCGACGGGGTAGACCTTCGCGAGGGCGGCCCGGGCCGCGTCGTCGAGCGGCACGTAGGGGTCGTACAGGAGGGACGCGAGGTCGTAGGCGGCCGCGCCGAGGCGCATGCCCTGGTAGTCGATGAAGGCGAAGGAGCCGTCCGGGCGGTAGAGCACGTTGGAGCTCTGGAAGTCGCGGTGCACGAGCACGGGACGCTGGCGGCACAGGACGTCCGCGACCGTCTCGAGCTCCGACCGCACGGCGTCCGGCAGGGCGTCGTAGCCGTAGCGCTCCTTCACGCAGAAGGTCTCGAAGAGGTCGCGCTCCCACTTGTAGAGGTCGGGGCCGAAGGCCGGCTCGAGCACGTCGCCCGTCTCGCGCAGAACGGCGTCCGTGCCCTGTTCGTGCAGGGTGCGGAGCGCCTGGACGACGGGGGTGTAGAGCTTGACGAGGGCGGCGCCCTTCGCGCAGGCGCGGGCCTGGAGCGCGTCGTCGCCGAGGTCCTCCAGCGCGACCGCGCGGCGGTCGGGCAGGTCGCCCAGCAGGCGCGGCACGGGCACGCCCGCCGCCGCCAGGAGGCGCGTGTGGTGCGCGTAGCGCGCGTTCTCGGGGCGCTTCTCCGCGTCGTACTCGATCGCGATCGCGCGGTCGTCGCCGTGCACGAGGCGCCAGAAGGCGCGGTCGCTGCCGCGGGCGCCCAGGAAGGCCGCCGCGACGTCCGCCGGCTTCCAGCCGACGGCCTCCGCCAGCGCCGCGAGGCGCGCGTCGCCGATCTGGTCCACGCCGACGAGGGCGGTGCGCTCGAACGCGCCGCCGACGAGGCCGCCCGTGACGACGCAGCCCGCGAGGTCGGCCGAGTCGAGCAGCTTGACGCCGGGGAGGATCACGTTCGGGTTCTCCTCGAAGCGGTCGGGGTCGAGGGCGGCATGCGCCTCGAGGTAGCTCTCGAGCGTGCCGCAGTCCGCCCAGTAGGCGCCGTCGGGGTCCGCGCCCACGACGAGGCGGCCGTCCATCATCGCCTTCTCGTAGGCCTGGACGATGGTCGAGAAGCCCGTCGGCGCGACGTAGTCGAGCACCTGCGGGCCCAGCAGCGCGCAGCCGCAGTACGTGTACGTGCCCCAGTCGCCGGCGACGTCGCTCTTCCAGTTGCAGATGCGGCCCTCGGGGTCCGCCTCGACCGTGCGCGGACCGAACGCCGCGCTCATCCAGCAGCCCGCGAAGGAGCCGCTCTTCACGTAGGCGTCCACGATCGGCTGCGGGTCGAGGTCCGCCACGACGATGTCGCCGTTCACGAGCCAGAACGGCTCCGTGCCGAGCAGATAGCGCAGCGGGTTCAGCACGCCGCCCGTGCCCAGGATCTCGGGCTCGTCGGCCACCACGACCTTCGCGCGCCCCTTCCGCCCGGCCACGTACCGGCGGATCTTCTCCGCCTGCCAGTGGGCGTTGACCGCGATTTCCTCGACGCCCCACTTCTCGAGCAGGGAGAGGATGCGCTCGAGCATCGGCACGCCCCACATCGGGAGCAGCGGCTTGGGCTCGACCCGCGTGAGCGGACGGAGCCGCGTGCCGAAACCTGCGGCCAGCACGACCGCCTTCTTCACCTCGGTTGCCTTCATGCGGGCCTCGTGATCTTCACTTCCGCGCTTCCCAGCCCCGCCACGCTGCCGAACTTGCGGACGGCGACGGACGCCTTCTCCACGCGCGGGTCGGAGAGGCAGACGTCGGCGACGATCTCGGCCGCGCGCTCGAGCAGGCGGCACTTCGCGTCCTCGAGCGCCTCGCGGATGTTTCCGACGAGCAGCGCATAGTCGACCGTGTCGTCCAGGCAGTCCGACGTGCCGGCCGCCTCGAGGTCGAGCGCGAGCGCCACGTCGACGAGGATCCGCTGTTCGCGCGTGCGCTCCTCGGGGAGGTCCCCGAGGATGCACATGACCTCGATGCCGTTGAGCTTCAGCGCGTCCATGTCAGCGCCACTGCATCCGCTGCCGCTGCTGGTGGATCTTCGGCTCCTCGAGCTGCAGCGCGTACCAGGGGTCGCCCAGGGCCGTGTTCGTGAAATGGGCCACGCGGTTGTTCGCGAGGTGCTCGCGGTTGGCCTTGAGCGTCGCGTCGTCGCTCTTCTCGAGCGCGGCGTTGAGCGCCTTGAAGGCCGCGTCGACCTCGTTCCGCTGGACGAGGATCCAGGTGTACGCGGCGGCGAGCAGCACGTTCTGGTTGTAGCGGAGGCGCTTCACGGCCTTCGCGTAGACCTTCGTGATCTCCTCCGTGGGACGCTTGAGCATGTGCAGGCGCGCGATCTTCATCGCGGACATCGTCGGGTCGATCAGCAGCGCGCGCGGCATCAGCTCGTCCACCTTGTCGAAGTCCTTGACCATCCAGTGGAGCTGGAGCTGGGCCGTCGCGATCTGGCGCTTCATGAACGGCACCCAGAGGTCGAAGCGGTGGAGCGGCTCGGTCTCGGCCAGCGCCTCCTTGACGAAGACCTTCTGGTCGCGCGCCATCTCGGCCTGCGCGGCCTGGATCGACCCCGGCGGGCGCATCTGCCAGCGGGCGACCTTGGCCTGCAGCCGCTTCTGCCCCGCGACGAGCACGTTCTGCACGCGCAGCATCTGCGCCTTGACCTTCTTCTGCACGAGGTAGCCGGCGACCCCGTTCGAGACGCCGAACGCCAGGACGCCGAAGAACGAGCTCCAGCCCCAGCCGGCCACGTCGCCGAGCCCGAGGCCCAGGCAGACGCCGATTCCAAGAAGCGCACTCAGCAGGACAGTCAGCATGCCAGTTTCTCTCTCTCCCGGACGTCAGTCGTCCTTTTCGCCGAACACCGCGGCGACGTCGATTTCCGACAGGTCGTGGACCAGCCACTCGCAGCCGGAGAAATCCTGGGGGCAGACCGTGTTGCGGTCCACCCCGACGACGCGCATCCCGGCCGCGCGCCCGGCCATCACGCCGGCGGTGGAGTCCTCCACCACGACGCATGCGCTGGAATCCACGTCCAGCAGCGTGGCGGCCTTGAGGAACCCGTCGGGCGCGGGCTTGCCGCGCCCGTAGTCCTCGCCGCCCAGCACGAACTTCACGAGCCCCGCGACCCCGCAGGTCCCGAGCGCCGCCTGCACGTCCGCGTGCGGCGACCCCGAGACGACCACGCACGGCGCGATCTTCGCGGCCTTCCGGAGGAAGGCGACGGCCGTGGGGATCACCAGCCGGGACGGGTCGACCGCCAGGCGGGCGTAGTAGGGGCGCAGGGTGGCCGCGTCCTCCGCGGCGGAGGCCTTCCCCAGGGCCGGGAAGCGCGCGTGGATCGTCGCCTGGATGTCGATCCAGCTATGGCCGAAGACGATGGGCGCGAAAGCCTCGACGGTCGTGGACTGGCCGCGGTCGGCCAGCCAGTCCACAATCGCCTGCGCCCACAGCATCTCGGTGTCGACGAGCGTGCCGTCCAGGTCGAAGAGGAAGGCTGCAGGCCTCATTTGCCGAGCCCGCAGCACTTCTTGTACTTCTTGCCGCTGCCGCACGGGCAGGGGTCGTTGCGGCCCACCTTCGGCTCCTCGCGGCGGTAGGGCTCGGGATTCGCGATGACGCCGTCGATGAAGCGCCATTCGCCGTCGATCTTCTGGAAGTAGGCGCGCTCGCAGTGCTCGAGGGCCTGGCCGTTGGCGGCGTAGCGGGCGATGAAGGACACGAAGCCCTCGTCATCGTCCTTGCCGCCCTTCGCCGTCTCGACGACCTCGAGGCCGGACCACGTGGCCGTCTCGGACCAGTTGCGGGAGCTCTCCTTGTCGAACTCGGCGCGCGCGTCCGGTCCGGAGGACTCGAAAAGGAATTCAATGTTGCCGACGGCGTAGGCGCTGTAGCGCGCACGCATCAGCTCAACGGCCGTTTCGGCCTTGCGCTCGCCGGCGAGGATGGGGCCGCAGCACTGACCATAGGTCCTGCCGCTGGCGCAGGGGCAAAGTTCATCGTTTTTCATGGGGGGAGATTATACCACAAAACGGGGGGGAACTCACGGTCGGAGAAGACGAAACCCGAGAACCGCCGGGGGTTCTCGGGCTTCCGGGCCGCGGGGTCCGCAGGGAGGAGCCTCAGATCCTGCGCGTACCGTGGACGGCGTCGAGTTCGATCTCGAAGAGCCACTCGTCGCGGCAGACGTCGCAGACCGTCTCGGCGGCGAAACCGGCAGGCAGGCCGTTCCGCGCCAGCCAGGCCTGCCAGGCGGCGCGGAATTCGGGGCGCTTCAGGTAGACGATGGCGCGGGACGTGTCCTTCCAGCCGTAGCCGCGGCTCTCCAGGATCGCCAGGACCGCCGTCATCGTGCAGTCGACCTGCTTCTCGATGTCGCCCACGTAGGCGACGTCGTGCGAATTCGGCTTGATGGACGCCGTGCCGCTGATGAAGAGCTGGCGGCCGTCGGGTCCGATGATCTCGGCCGCGCGGCTGAAGCTGGACTTGTAGGCCATCGCGGGCGCCTGGAGCGGGGACTCCACGATCTCGGCCCGCACGCCGGCGCGCTTCGGCTTCATCGCGATCGCGCCGGCGACCAGCGCCGCGCCGTCGAGGTTGCCGCAGCCGATGCCCGTGGAGGCCGGCAGGAACGTCTCGAACACGCGGCGCGTCTCGAAGAACGCGGAACGCGCGGCGTTGAACGCGTTGTACCACTCGCACACGCGGTCGATGTAGAGCCAGGTGCGGACGACATGCGCGAAGGACATTCCCTCCTCGGCCAGCACGCCCTCGAGCTCCAGGAAGACAGACGAGGCCTGCTCGCCGCGCGGCGCCGCGAGGTCGGCCGGCTGCACGCCCGCCGCGAGCAGGTAGCGCGCGTCGTCGTCCTCCAGGACGTTCGCCACGACGCGGCCGCCGCGCGTGATCGCGCGGACCTTCCGCGCGTGCGGGGATCGAAACGGCAGCGCGGCGCCGGGCAGGTCGCCTTCGGGACGGCAGAGGCGGAAGGAGGGCTCGTCGGCGCATGCGCGGGCGCGCACCTCGTCGGGCGTCCCCCAGAGGAAGACGGCGTTGGAGTCTGTGGAGATCATGTCGCCAGTATAGCACATTTTCACGCCTCGTAGTCGCGCTTGAGGAAGGCGAAGATGGTGAAGAGCACCACCAGCGCGCCCGCGAGGTACGAGAGGGAGAGTCCCGAGAGGCAGTTCTTCGTGGAAATGCCCGCGTCCTGCAGCGCGCCGAAGAGCTTCGGCGCCACGGCGCCCATGAGGAAGGCGCCGAAGCACATGAAGCCCGTGGCCGCCGCGCGGTAGCGCGGCTTGATGACGTCGTAGAGCGACGCGAACATGTTCGAGTCGTAGACACCGTGTGCGAGGCCGAAGAGGAAGAGGCCCAGGCAGCAGAGCCAGAGCTGGCTCGTCGCGTACGCGAGGAAGATGCACGGCGCGCCCGAGAGCAGCCCGACGAAGTTGATCGCCATGCGGGCGGGACGCCACTTCGCCGCCAGCCGGTCGGAGACCCGGCTCGCGACGAGGATGCCGGCGAGGCAACCCACGTAGTGCCAGATCACCGAATGGAACGCGGCCATCGAGGCGGCCACGGTGCCCTTCAGCGACGGGTCCGCGTAGAACGTCTCCTTCATGTAGACGGGAGTCCAGACGGTGAAGCCGAAGTTCGTGAACACCTGGAAGCCGAACGCCAACGTGAGCAGCCAGGCGCTCGGCTTGCGCGCGAACGCGAGGAACGCCTCCTTCGCGCTCGCCTTCTGCGGCGCGCCCGGGGCGGGCGGCAGCGGCTTCGTGTCGCGCAGGCAGAAGCAGGTCACGAGGAACCAGCCGAGACCCAGGGCGCCGAAGATCCAGAACGGGTAGCGCCAGGCGCCCCGCCCGAGGCCGGACAGCCAGCCCGCGGAAAGGGAGACGAAGACGACGGCCACATACAGCGAGCTCTGCATCACGCTCATCGCGGTCGAGCGCGTCTTCTCGTGCAGCTGGCTCAGGATCGAATTGGCCGACGACGGCAGCAGGCACTGGCCGACGGCGAAGACGACGCCGTACGCCGCCACGAGGTAGGCGACGAGCGACACCGGCCCGAGCGGCCGGGCGAAGCCGGCGACGAGGATCGCCAGCGAGAAGACCGCCAGCGAGCTCGCGATGACCTTCTTGCGGCTGAAGAGGTCGCCGATCACCCCCGCGAAGAGCACGCAGCACCCGTACACGAGCGAGAAGACGCTCATCACGGTGCCCCAGTCGCTGCCGGTGACCCCGGGGAAGTCGGCCTTCATCTGCGGCAGCACGGCGTTGAAGATCTGCCGCGTGCCCTGCTGCATGAAATAGCCGACGGTGAGCAGCGCGAGCGCCACCCACTTGTAGTTTCCGGAATCCTTCTCGTTCTCCATGGCGGACCTCCTCATTTCCAGTCGGGTTCGGATTCGAAGCCGGGCACGTAGGTGGCGAGCACCTGGCAGATGTGCGCGACCTTCCGGTCGCGTTCGTCCATGTCGCCCTTGTCCCGGCGCGCGGCGTCGTAGAGCTTGCGGAAGGCCCGCACGAACTCGCCCTTCGTCACCCGTCCCGCCAGCGCCTTGCTGTAGTAGGCCTCGTCGCGGCCGATCAGCTTCGCAATCACGGTCACGCGCTGCCAGTCCGGGACCAGCGCCATGAGCGCGTCGCAGATGCGGCCCTCCTCCTCCGCACGGCCGGCCTGGCGCGCCTCCTCGACGAGGTCCGCGTAGACGTCCACGTACTCGGGCACGAGCGCCACGAGCGTGCGGCGGTAGTGCGCCGCGTCGGCCGCGCGCGCCTCCTTCTCCGCCGCGGCGATCAGCTCGCCGAAGCTCCGGATGTACGAACGGGTCCGGCGCCGGCGCGCCTGCCCCTCCTGCGCCTGCCGCCGCTGCGTCCATTCGGCCAGGCGCGCCCCCGCGGGCGTCTCCGCCGTGGCCGGGTCGGGCCAGTTCACCGCGACGACCGCGTTCGTCGCGGGCTGCTCCTCGGCGGCGGGGGCCGGCTGCGCCGCGGCCGCGTCGTCTTCGCCCGCGCCGTCCTCCGGCAGCAGTCCGGCCTCCTCGAGCGCGAGCAGGCGCTCCGCGCGCTTCAGCGCGAGCATCTCCGCGCGGCTCGTGCCCGCGCGCTGGTACATCCGCAGCCGGCGGTCCCGTTCGGCCGCGGCGTTGGCCTCGGCCGTCTTCCGCTCCACCTCGCTCTTGGCCAGGGCCGCCTCGGCGATGCGCCGGGCGTCCGCCGTCTCCGCGGCCTTCGCCGCCGCGAGCTTCCGCTCCGCCTCCAGCTTCCGGAGGACCGCGTCCTCGGCCGCGGCCTTCGCGTCCGCGGCCGCCTTCGCCGCCTCGGACGCGGCCTTCGCCGCCTCCGCCTTGGCGGTCTCCGCGTCCGCGGCCGCCTTCGCCGCCTCGGACGCGGCCTTCGCCGTCTCGGACGCGGTCCGCTGGGCCTTCAGCTCCTCGACCTTCAGCCGCTTCTCCTCGGCCAGTGCCGCCGCCTTCTTCGCGTCGGCCTCCGCCGTCTTCTGCCGGGCCTCGGCCTTGCGCGCCTCGTCCGCCTCGCGGCGGGCCTCGGCCGCCTTCTCCTCGGCTTCGGCCTGCCGGGCCTTCAGCTTGGCCTCCTGCGCCTGCCGCTGGAGCTGCAGCCTGCGCAGCTCCTGCCCGTTCCGCATGTAGAGCCCCCCCGCGCCGGCCGCCGCCAGCACCAGCAGCGCCGCCACCGTCCACATCGTGCCTGAAATCCTCATCCTCTCCTCCTCGTTCTCTTTCCAGCTCCCGAAACCCGGGGCTCAGGGATCCTCGTGCCACTCGAGGTAGACCGGCTTGGACTCCCGGAGCGTCATCTTCGCCTTGACGACGTGCGTCATGCCCATCGAACGGGCCGTGATCGTGATGTTGAAGCGCGCGCCGTCGCCCACGCCGCCCGTGAAGGCGAGGTACTCCTGCGCGGCCGGCTCGATGTCCTGGGCGATCTCCTGGAGCTTCCCCCAGTCCTTGATCCACGTGCTCTCCTCGTCCGAATCGAAGTCGAGCGGACGGCCCTGGTCGTCGAGGCCGCTGCGCCAGTTCAGGATGAGGTCCGCGATCTCCGCGGCCTCCTCGCCGCCCTCCTCCGGGCCTTCGGCGTCGGTGGGGCGGATGCCGGGGACGCACATGAGCACGTCCTTCGACGCGACGTTGACGTTGATCTTGTCGCCGCCGAAGACGGTCAGCACCTCCAGGATGTTCGAGACGACGATCTGCCGGTCCTTGTCCTTCTCCTCGGGGTTGTACACGCCGCCGGTGAGCAGGCCGGGGTGCTCGTGGAAGGGCGCCAGCTTGTCCAGCTCGCGGAGGTCGGGGATGGGGCCGTTGCGCGGCTTGTAGATCTCCACCTGGACGTCGTCGCCCGCGTCGCGGTCGCGCGTGCGCCTGCAGTACTCCTCGTAGTACTCCTTCTCGCCGGAGTCCTTGGCGCCGTCCCCATAGTCGCCCTGCTTCGCGTCGTCGTCGTCGCGCCAGTCGACCCATGCGTTCACGAAGTAGTCGTGGTCGTCCTCCGGCACGCCGGCCCAGGAGAGGATGGCCTGCCAGACATCCAGGTAGTGCGGATTGCCGCCGGGGTAGAGGTTGTTGATGTTGAACTTCCGGCCCCCGCCCTCGCCGCCGCCGACGCTTTCGATCTGCACCGTCACGGTGCCGGTCTGCACGTCGGGATCCCGCTCCTCGGGGTCGCCCGAGTCGATCTGGATCGGCCCGATCGTCGTCGAGGTGCCGGTCTGCTTCAGCGGCCGCTTCGCGAACACCCAGCGGTCCTTGTCGAGCAGCTCGAACGGGTCCTCGTCCTCCGCGTACTCGGGGGCGGACTCGTAGCCCGCGATGACCATCTCGGCCAGCGTCTTCCCGGCCTCGACGAGGTGGTCCATGTACACGCGTTCGCGCACGTACACGTTGGCCGAGGACTGCAGTTTCGCGTCGAACGCGAAGCTGAACACCAGCACGGACAGCACGAGGATCGTCCACAGCACCATCAGGAGCGCGGACCCCTTCTTCGCGGCGCACGTCATCGCATCGGCCCTCCCATGCCCGGACCGCCCCCGACGCCCGGCATGCCGCCCGGCACGCCGCCGCCCGGCCGCGTACCCGGCATGCCCGGCCGACCACCCGGGGCGACGCCCGCGCCACCGCCGGCAGGCCCCGGCCGGCCGCCCTGTCCGCCGCCCTGTCCGCCGCCCTGTCCGCCACGCCGCGCGCCGGCGGCCTTCTCCTTGTCGTCGAGGGAGATGGGGTTCTGCGAAAGGTCCCACAGGGGAATCTCCACCACGCGGAGGAGCGGCAGCGGCTCGTCGCCCTGCTCCGGCGGCTTCATGCGGAAGGTGAGCTTGACGCGGAAGGGGATCTGGTTCGAGGTCGCCCATTCCTCCTCCCACTTCGGGCGCCCGTCCTCGTCGGACTCCTTCGGATCCTTCTGCACCACGCAATCGAAGCCGACGACGTCCTCCACGAGCAGGAACTCCTCGCCGGGTTCCTCGTCGACGGAACGGTCGTTCGCCTCGGCGTTGTCGAGGTCGTTGTTCCACACGCGGGCCCACAGCCCCCCCGGCTCGTCCTTCGAACGCTCCTCCTCGACCCAGATGCGCACGCGGTGCACCGTGTCGGCGAGCGTGGACTTGTTGCCGATGATGGCGCTTCCGAGCTTCGTCCACTCGAGCACGTCGCTCTCCCCGGGATCCTCGCCCTCGCCGTTGTCGTACAGGGCCATCCCCCATTCGTCCTTCTGCTCGCCGGTCGGGGGGTAGTAGGCGCTGCGCAGGCCGGCGACGATCTGCCCGAGCGCGTAGTCCGCCGTCTGCATGCGGTCGACCATGACGACCGACTTCTCCCAGGCGTTCACCACGCTGGAGAACACCAGCGCGGAGACGATGGTCATGATCGAGAGGATCATGATCGCCACGAGCATCTCGATGAGCGTGAACCCGGCGCGCCTCATTTCGACGCCCCCTTCCACCAGAGACGCACGACGGTGTCGCGCTCGGGCTTCTCGCCGTGCAGGGTGCTGCCCCAGGTGACGGTCGTGCGGACCGTGTAGATGCCGCCGTTGCGCTCCAGCTCCTCGTCCTCGATGCGGTCGACCTTGCGCTCCACGACGTAGTCCGCGATGTCCTCGCGGTCCTTGACGCCGAGCCGGATCTCGAGGTCGTCGCAGAGCTTCTCGGCGCGGACGGTGGAGATGTTCAGCAGGTCGCTTTCGACCGGGTCCCCGGTAACCTGTTCGGGCGTGGGGACCGGATACGCCATCTCGAAGTAGTTCAGCACGCGACGGGCCGTCTCGAGGCGCAGCGAGTACGTCATCATCCGCTGGCTCTGCACGAAGAGCGAGAGGATGCCGACGAGCCCCAGGGAGAGCACGACGCAGGCCACGAGAACCTCGATCAATGTGAATCCGCGCTTCATGGGTTGTCCGTCACGATCCGGCCGAAGCGCCCCATGCGGAACGTCTCGGCGTCCTCTTCGCGTTCGCCGTCCTTCCAGATCCGCACCTCGTACGGCTCGCAGCGCCCGTTCGTCTCGTAGACCACGGAGAAGGTGTGCTCCTCGTCCTTCTCCTCCGCGGCGCCCGGCTTGTCCGCGGCCGCGGGATCCAGATTCGCCTTTTGCGCGGAGGCCCTCCGGATGAGCACGTCCACGTTGCTGAACGCCGAGATCCCCGTGCGGCGGGTGCCCGGTTCGGGCTGGAGCTCGCCGCGCACGTGCACGCCCGGGAACTCGCGCGGCGGCGCGTAGAGCGGGTCGTCCTCGGGCTCGGCCGGCCCCTCCGCCACGGGCTCCTCCTCCGTCGGCGCGACGGCCATCTCGTCCTCCGCGTTCTTGTACGGGTTCCAGGCGAGCGTGGTGACGCGGCCCCCGGTGGGGTCCTCGAAGCCCTTCCCCAGCGGCGCGGCGGCGCCTCCCTGCTCGGCGTCGCCCTCGAAGGACAGCGAGATGCGGCTCTTCGTGAACACGCCGTCCTCGATGATCTCCTCGAAGGTGAGCACGACGGGGCGCTGCTTGAGCAGGGCCACGGACTTCGCGTGGCGCACGAACTGCTGGACCGCGCGCGTCGCGTCGCGGACATGCGTGGACCGCAGGCCGGCGCCGAGGTTCACCGCGGCGGTCCCGATGAGGATCGCCATGATGGCCAGCGCGACGAGCACTTCGACCAGCGTGAATCCGCGCCTGTCCATGGCGTTGCCCCGTGTCCGGCTGCGATGCGGTCCGACGGCTACTTCGTCTTCGGCTCGAAGTTGAGGATGTCGTCCTCGGTGTTGTACTCGCCGTCCGGGCCGGCGCAGCGGATGAGGACCTTGTGCTTCTTCACGATCTCGAAGTGCAGCTCGTTCTGCCAGGGGTCGATCAGGCCGTCGGGGCCGTTGTCGATCAGCGGGTCCTCGCCGCCCGTGAGCAGCTCCGTCCAGCCCTCCTGCGTCGTCGGCAGCTTCTTCATGCGCGACGTCGCCGTCGCCACGGCCGTGTTCACCACGCTCACGAGGTCGCGCGCCGCGGTGAGCTTCGCCTCGTTGATGTGGCGCGTCACGCTCGGGATCGCCACGGCGGCCATGATGCCGACGATGGAGATCGCGATGATGATTTCGATCAGCGTGAAACCGGCCCGGCGGGCCATCTTGCTCTGGATGCTCTCTTCCATTTCTAGTCCTCCTTGGTGTGTTCGAATCCTCTGAAAGGGCGCGGCCTAGCGGCCGATGTGGCTGGACATGGCGAAGACGGCGCTCACGATGGCGTACGCGATGAAGCCGACGCCGATGGAGATGAGGCCGATCATGAGCGGCCCGAGCGCGGTCGTGAACTTCGCGATGTTGCGGTCCATGTCCTTCTGGTAGCGGAAGCCGATGTGGCCGAGCGAGCTCGAGAGGCTGCCGGCCTGCTCGCCCACGGCGAGCATGTCCGTCATCATGCGCGGGAACGCCCCCGAGGCGGCGAGCGGGCCCGAGATCGACGTGCCGTCGGTGACCCGCTTGCGCGCGGTCGCGAGCGCCTGCCCGATGACGGCGTTGTCGCAGGTGTTCTCCGCGATCTTCAGCGCCTGCAGCACGTTCACGCCGTTCGTCAGCAGCGTCTGCAGGGTGAAGGCGAGCGACGAGTAGGCGCCGCAGGCCACGATGCCGCTGATGAGCGGCGCGCGGAGCTTCCAGCCGTCCACCTTCGCGCGGCCCGCCGGCGTGCGGGCCCACTGGCGGAAGAGCACGACGCCGGCCGCCGCGACGAGCGCGAGGATCCAGCCGTAGGCGACCATGAAGTCGCTCATGTTCATCAGCAGGAGCGTGGGCGCGGGCAGCTGCCCGCCCAGCTTGGCGAAGACGGCCTTGAAGCGCGGGATGATGAAGGTCATCGCGGCGATGACCGCGCCGATGCCGAAGACGAGCACGAAGAGCGGGTAGGTCATCGCGCCCTTGATCTTGGCCTTCATCGAGTCGGTGCGCTCGTAGTGCTCCACGAGCCGGCGCAGCACGCCGACCATCGCGCCGGACGCCTCGCCGGCGCGGATCATGTTCGCGTAGAGGGGCTGGAAGGACTTCGGATGGTGCGCCACCGCGTCCGAGAAGGCCTCGCCGTTCACGATGCGCTGGCAGAGGTCCTGCGCGACCACGTGCTGCGCGCTGTCCTCGTCGCCCTGGTTCGCCAGGCAGCCGAGCGCCTGGCCGAGCGTCATGCCGGCCTCGAGCAGGTCGGCGAGCTCGCTTGTGAAGAGCAGCACCTCCATCTGGGTCATCGTGTCGGCATGTCCGCCGATCTTCATGTTCCAGATGCTCTCGGCCCCGCCTCCGGCCCCCTTGCGCTTCTTCGCGGCGGCGGCCCCCCCCGCCTCCGAGACGGAAAGCGGGGTGTGGCCGAGTTTCCGGACGGCGGCCAGCGCGCCGCGGCGGTCCGTCGCCTGGACCGTACCGTCCACGCGCCGACCGTCCTTCGTCATCGCCTTGTAGCTGAATGCCGCCATGTCCGTACTCCCCGTTCGGGATTGAACGCCGAATTACCTGATCACGCGCACGCGGACCACGGCCTCGCTCTTCCTGAGCGCCTCGACGACGTCCGCCGGAATCGCCGCGTCCGTGTCGATGAGCGTGTAGGCGAAGTCGCCGCGGCTCTTGTTCGCGATGGCGTCGATGTTCACCTTCGCGTTGCCGAGGATGCTCGTGAACGTGCCGATCATGTTCGCGACGTTCTTGTGGCAGATCGCGAGGCGGCCCGCCTTGTTGGCGACGCCGAGCGAGCAGGCCGGGTAGTTCACCGAGTTGACGATGTTGCCGTTCTCGAGGTAGTCGCGCATCTGCTTGACCGCCATGACCGCGCAGTTGTCCTCGGCCTCCTCCGTGGAGGCGCCCAGGTGCGGGATCACGATCATGCCCTTCTGGCCGGCCGTCGTCGCGTTCGGGAAGTCGCTCACGTAGCGGCGGACCTTGCCGCTCGCCAGCGCGTCGATCATGTCCTTCTCGTTCACCAGCGCGTCGCGCGCGGCGTTGACGACGATCACGCCCGTCTTCATCATCGCGATGGACTCGGCGTTGATCATGCCCTTCGTGGAGTCGAGCGCCGGCACGTGGATCGTGATGAAGTCGCACGCGGCGTAGATGTCCTCGACGTTCTTGCAGTGCTTGACGGAGCGGCTCAGGTTCCAGGCGGCGTCGACCGAGAGGTAGGGGTCGTAGCCGTAGACCTCCATGCCCAGCGCGACCGCGGCGTTCGCGACCTTCTGGCCGATGGCGCCGAGGCCGATCACGCCGAGCGTCTTGCCCTGGATCTCCGTGCCGGCGAAGGCCTTCTTCGCCTTCTCGGCCGACTTCGCGATCGCGGGGTCGTCCTTGTTGGCCTTGACCCAGTCGATGCCGCCGACGATGTCGCGGCTCGCGAGCAGCATGGCGGCGAGCACGAGCTCCTTCACGCCGTTGGCGTTGGCGCCCGGGGTGTTGAACACGACGATGCCCTTCTTGGCGTACTCCGCGTGCGGGATGTTGTTCACGCCGGCGCCCGCGCGGGCCACCGCGAGCAGGTTGTCGCCGACCGCGAGCTCGTCCATCTTGGCGCTGCGCACGAAGACGGCGTCCGCCTCGGCGAAGTTTTCGGTGCGGACGTAGGCGTCCGTCAGGTCCTTGAGGCCGACCTGGGCGATCGGATTCAGGCAGTTGTACTTGTAGTTCATCGTGTTCGCTTCTTTCTGAGTAGAGTTTATCGGTTAGAAAGCCGGGCACCCGCCCGGAAGTCGTCTGTCACTGGTCCTCGGTCACGCGACGGATCTCGTTCACGCTCGTGACGCCCCTGAAGACCTTCGCCCATCCGTCCTCGCGGAGGGTCTTCATGCCCTTCTGCAGCGAAAGGTGCTGGATCTGCGTCGCGTTCTCGCGGCGGATGATCGCGCCCTCGATCTCCTCGTCGACCTCGAGCACCTCGAAGAGGGCCCGGCGGCCCTTGTAGCCCGTGCGGCTGCAGCCGTCGCAGCCGTGCTCCGCCGGCTCGTACACCGTGTCGGATTCCGGCGGGTACGCGAGGTCGTACCACTTCATGTCGAGCGGCACCGCCCGGCGGCACTTCGGGCACAGCCGGCGGCAGAGTCGCTGGCCCATCACGCCCGCCACGGCGGACGCGATGAGGAACGGCTCCACGCCCATGTCGATCATGCGGGGGAACGCGCCCGCCGCCGTGTTCGTGTGCAGCGTGGAGAACACCATGTGGCCCGTGAGCGACGCGTTGATGGCGATTTCGGCCGTCTCGCGGTCGCGGATTTCGCCCACCATGATCTTGTCCGGGTCCTGGCGCAGGAAGGCGCGCAGCGTCCGGGCGAAGTCCAGGCCGATGTCCTTGTTCATCTGCACCTGGATGATGCCGTCCATCTGGTATTCGATCGGGTCCTCCGCCGTGAGGATGCGCACGTCCATCGTGTTCACCTCGTGGAGGAAGCTGTAGAGCGACGTGGACTTGCCGGAACCGGTCGGACCCGTCACGAGGAAGATGCCGTTCGGCCGGCGGATGATCCTGTCGACCACCTTGAAGTCGCGGTCGTTGAACCCGAGGTCCACCATCTTCACGAAGTTGCCGCTCTTGGCGAGCAGTCGCAGCGAAATCGACTCGCCCCAGGCGCCCGGCATCGTGGAGACGCGGATGTCGATGTCCTCGCCGCCCAGGCGGATGCCGATGCGGCCGTCCATCGGCAGGCGCTTCTCGGCGATGTCGAGGTTCGCCATGACCTTGATTCGGCTGATGATCGCGCTCTTGAGGCGGTTCAGCTGCGGCGGCACGTCCACCTTGTGCAGCATGCCGTCGATGCGGTAGCGGATGCGCAGCTCCGTCTCCTGCGGCTCGATGTGGATGTCCGTCGCGCCCTGGCGGTCGGCTTCCGCGATGATCCGGTTCACGAACTTGACGATGCTCGCCTCTTCGCCCTCGGCGCCGACGTCGATCTTCGAGATGGCGCCGTCGTCCGTGTCGACCGCGTAGCGCCCGTCCTCGATCATCTTCTCGATCGCGTCCGCGCCGACGCCGTAGAACTTCTTGATGGCCTTGTCGACCTCTTCGCGCGGCGCCAGGCCGATCTTCACCGGGCAGCCCGCCGCGAGGCGCAGGCCGTCGCCCGCGACCGTCGAGAAGGGGTCGCTCGAGACGACCGTCAGCACACCGTCCGCGAACTTCAGCGGCAGCACGTTGAACTGGTAGACGGCGGAGGCCGGCAGTTTCTGGAGCACGTCGGGGCGCGGCTGCGCCTTCTCCAGGTCGACGTACTCGAACCCGAGCACCTCGCCCGTCTTCTGCAGGAACTCCGACTCCCGCGCGCCGCCGAACTTCAGCGTCGCCTCGACCAGCCCCATCTCCGGGTTCTGCACGCGGCCCGCGACGATCCGGGCGACCGCCTCCTCGGAATAGAGGCCCGTCGCCTTCAGCACGTTCAGCGCCAATCTAGATGTTTCTGCCATGACCATGGATTATATCATAAAAACGGTGGTGAGGGGGAATTGACGGACAGGGGTGGCTTCTGCTATACTTGCTTTCTCTTTCGCGGGCGTAGCTCAATGGCAGAGCGTCGGCCTTCCAAGCCGATTACGAGGGTTCGATTCCCTTCGCCCGCTCCACTTTTGCCGGAGTGGCGTAATGGCAGCCGCAGCAGACTCAAAATCTGCCGTACGTGAGTACGTGAGGGTTCGAGTCCCTCC
>JAEDMN010000024.1 GCA_016302985.1 Kiritimatiellia bacterium
CCGCAGTCCTTCGAGTCCGGCGCCTGGCGCCTCTCCTACGACGGCCGGTCGCGCATCTCCCTCGCCCGCAACGGGCGGACGCTCCTCTCGAACGTCACGGTCGGCTACTGGACCGAGCACTACACGTCCATGCGCCTCGGCTCCGGCGGTTTCACGGTCTCCCGCACGGGCGACACCGTCACCTTCGCGCGCACGAACGAGCACGCCGGGGTGCGCCTCGACGTCGCGTTCGCGAAGGACCGCGCGGACCTCGCGCTGGACGTCGACGTCCGCCAGGTCCCCGGTCCGCTCGAATACGGCTTCTACCTGCCGGTCGACTCCTTCCGCGTCGACGGCGGCCTTCCGTTCTGCCGCCTCGGGAAGTCCTTCCTCGCGATCGAGGACCAGCCCTTCTCCCCGCGCGGGGGCGACCCGCTGCGCTTCGAGCTGCCCGACGCCAGCCTCGTCCTCCGCAACGAGGGCGCCGGCGCGTTCATGCTCCAGGACCGCCGCAAGGCCGAGACGTGCGGCGACCTGCGCTACATCGTCTGCCGCGGCATGAACACGCCCGGCCGCCACGTCTTCCGCCATTCGTGGTCTGTCCGTGACGGCTTCGGCGCCGACGAGGTCGCGCGCCGCGCCGCGATCTTCTCGAAGCCGCTCGTCCGCACGGTCCCCCTCGACGTGCCGAACCCGGGCTTCGAGGACGGGCGGGACGGCTGGAACCTCCCCGCGAACGCGGCGCTCGACGACAAGACCGCCCGGTCGGGCGCGCGCTGCGCGCGCCTGGCGGTGAAGGACCCGATGAAGGAGGCCGTCTACGTCACGCGCCGCGTGCCCGTCACGGGCGGCGCGCTCTACCGCGCCTCCTGCTTCGTGAAGACCGCGGGCGTGACGGCCGCCCCGGGCCGGATGGAGTCCGTCGGCGCCGGCCTGATCGTCGAGTGGTCGGACCGGAACGGCAAGTGGATGGCGGCCGGCGACTATGCCTGCAGGAACTTCGGCACGAAGAACTGGACGAAGGCCGAATGCCCGCTGCTGAAGGCGCCCGAGGACGCCGGCTACGCCCAGATCTACCTGGCCCTCCGCGGCGCCGGCACCGCCTGGTTCGACGATTTCTCCCTCATCGCCGTCCAGCGCGCGGTGGAGATGGAGTCGCCCGCGCCCGGCGCGACGTTCGCGGACAACACGCCCCGCTTCACGTGGAACGACCTGCCCGGCGTGAAGGCCTACGCCGTCGAGCTTGCCCGCGACCCCGCCTTCACGCAAGGCCGCCGCAGCTACCCCGTGAAGGGAGCCACCTCCTTCCAGCTCGAGGAGCCGCTCGAGCCCGGCACGTGGTACTGGCGCGCGACGGCACCCGGCGCGACGGACGGCGCGGCCTGGTCCTTCGTCCAGACCGCGCCGAAGGACCGCGACTGCCTGCCGCCCGACATCCTCTCGAACGCGCGGCGCGTCACGGACGGCGCGCAGGCCTTCACGGTGCAGGTGCGCGAGAACGGGCCCGCCCCCGTCGTCACCTACCTGGGCGTGACGGGCACGTGCGCGCGCACGACGGCCGGCGGCGTGCGGGAGTACGTCCTCACGCCTCCGGCGACGGGCTGGCCCCGCGGCTTCACCGAACGGGACCTCGTCGCCGTGGACGCGGCCGGCAACCGCGCCGCGCGCACGTTCTGGCTGCTGAACGCGCCGAAGCCCGCGAACGGGGTGGTCGTCGACCAGGACGGCTGGTTCGCGCGGACCTCCGACGGCGCCCGGGTCTTCCCGCTCGGCATCTACGAGGTCGAGCCCAAGTACCTCGCGGAGGTCCGCGCCGCCGGCATCGACGCGGTCCACCTCTACCGCTGGGAGAACAGCCAGGACGACGTGGCCTGCCGCGCCTATCTTGACACGTGCTGGAAGACGGACGGCCTGCGCGCGTTCATCGGCTTCGACCGCGGCAACGCCAGCGGCAAGGGCATCGTGCAGGGCAACTTCGCGCACGTCGCGCGCCGCGTCGGCGCGCTCGCGGACCATCCCGGCCTCTTCTGCTGGTACCTCTTCGACGAGCCCGAAATCCTCGGCCAGTACGTCTCGCCCGAGCGCCTCACCGCGTTCGCGGACCTCGTCCGCGCCCTCGACCCCTTCCACGCCGTCGTGATGACGACCTGGAACCAGACGATGATCAACTACCGCCGCACGTGGGACACGCACTGGACCCAGGCCTACCGCGACCCGGCCGGCGTGGTGAAGCAGGTCGAGGAGCACCGCCGCTTCCTGAAGAACGCGTCGCCGATCACGCTGCTCGTCAACTGCAACGACGGCGCCCAGACCACCGCGCGCCGCCAGGGCGTGAAGCCCGATCCGGAGAAGTTCTCCCGCGACTACGACCACCTGCGCGCCTGCGCGTTCCTCTCGATCGTCCAGAACTGCAACGGCCTCTGGTGGTGGTGGTTCGCGCGCGACAACGGCGAATACGTCTCGGCCTCGCAGTGCCCGAAGGCCTGGGCCGACCTCGTGAAGGTCATGAAGGAGATCGTCGCGCTGCGTCCGCTCGTCAACGCGCCCGCCCCGACGCAGACCGGCACCGCGGTGGACGGCAAGGCGAAGGTCGAATGGTGGCGCAAGACCGTGGGCGGGAAGACGACGCTCATCGCCGTCAACACGGGGAAGGAGCCGGCGGCCGTCGAGCTTCCCGGCGTCGGCCGCCAGGCCTTCCGCCGCCACGAGGTGAAGATCCTCGACGTGCCTACTCGCTGAGCCACTCGGGATGCTCGCGCACGCCTTCGGCCTCCTTCGGGAGGACGGGGCGGTGGCGCGAAACCCGCAGGCCCATCTCGGCGTAGGGCAGGTCGGCGAAGCCGAGCTTCAGCGCGGGCGAATCCGGCTTCAGCCGGTAGTCGTGGCGGGCGAAGTCCGTGAAGAGCGGATCGGCGATCACGCTGTTCGCGTCCTCGCCCGTCGCGCGCCAGGACGCCCAGTCCGGACCGCCCTTCTGGCCCGCGTTCATGTTCACGTTGGTGGTCTGGCCCGGCCAGTAGACGTTGCGGTCGAAGAAGTTCGTCGACGTGTTCAGCTTCCAGCCGCGCAGCATCATCCCCTCGCCCTGGTCGGGGTAGTAGACGATGTTGTTCCGCACCTGCACGCCCATCATCGTCGTCCCGTCGTCCGCGAAGGCCGTCGCGTTGTCCGGCGCCTGCGCGAGGGCCGGGTAGCGCAGCCAGCGCGGATCGGCGACCACGAGACGGCGGTACTCGTTCGAGATCGCCGCGCGGCGGTCATGGACGAAGTAGCCGTTCGGGTCGTTGTTCCAGGTCTGGAGCGAGAGCTGCGCCGTGTTCTTTCCGACGGGCAGTGCGCCGTTCGAGATGAAGACGTTGTTCGAGATCGTGATCCAGCGGCCGTTGTGCAGGTGCATCGCGACGTGGTGGCAGTTCTCGACCAGGTTGCCGTAGACCTCGAGGCCGCCGCAGCCTTCGTCCGGGTAGATGCCGCACGCGCCCTTGTGGAGGCGGTAGCCGCCGTCGCGCTGGCGCTGGAAGCCGATCGAGTCCGAGAACCAGTTGTAGCAGACCTTCGTGCCGATGCCGCCCGTCCAGCCGCCGCCGTAGAGCGCGCCCGTGTCGTCGTTGATCGTGTTGACGTGGCGGACGCGGTTGTAGGAGATTTCGCAGAAGCGTCCGTAGCCGAAGAGGCCGCAGCGCGGCATGTCGTGCACGAGGTTGTGGCTCACGCGCACGCCCTGGCCCGTGATCCAGATGCCGATGCCGTGCGAGTTGACCTGTCCGCAGTGGTGCACGTAGTTGTTCTCGACCGCGACGTCCAGGCGGTCGTCGACGCGGATCTCCTTCGGGTAGCCCTGCACGAAGATCCCGTTGCCGCCGATGTTGTAGATGTCGCAGTCCGCCAGGCGCACGTGGTGGCCCATGACCCAGACCCCGGTGCCGCCGTGATGGCCGATGTCGTGGATGTCGCAGCCGAGCAGCTCCACGCGGTCGGCGTGGTCGATCCGCACGCCCGCCGCGCCGCCCGTCAGCTCGAGTCCGACGACGGAGACGTTGCCGGCGGCGACCTTCAGGATTTCGGCACCGCACGGGAAGGTGGCCTGTCCCGCGTTGGGGTCGGTTCCGTCCGGGGTCATGAAATAGATCCGCCGCGCGCGCGGGTCGTGGTACCACTCGCCGGGGCGGTCCAGTTCCTCCGCCATGTTCTCGACGCACCAGCGGTCCCAGGGGAAGAGCCGGTCCATGATCTCCTTGTGCGCGGTGGCGACGCGGACGACGCCGTTCGAGACGGACTTCACCGGGTAGACGCGGTTCCACCAGTTGTGACGCGGGAAGACGACGGTCCAGGCGTCCTCGGGATGCGCCCACGTGCGCGCGTCGCCGGGGCGGACCTGGATCTCGTCCTCGAAGAGCCCGGTCGCGGAGAAGCGCTTCCCCTGCGCGGGGAAGCCGCGCGCGTCCGCGAACGCGTAGCCGGTCGTGTACGGCTTCGCCGGGTCGATGTCGGGCCAGCGCGCGGGCTGCATGCGGCGGCCGTTGAAGAAGAAGAGACGGTTGTCCTTCGGGATGGCGAGGTTGGAGACGTCCGCGCACCAGACGTCGCGTCCATTGAACGTCGTGCGCGTCCAGCCGGTCACGCGCCGGCCGCCGTGGATGCGCGGCTTCCGTGCGGGATCGGCGGCGCACACCGTCAGGGAGGCCCAGTTCGTCGCCGCGTGGCGGCGCGTGATTTCCAGTGCCCGCGCGGGCGCGTAGTCGCCCGGGGCAATCCGCACGACGAGCGGCGTCGCCGTGTCCGTCCTGCGGATTTCGGCGACGCAGTCGAGTGCGTCCTCGATCGTCGCGCACGCCCCGCCGACCTCCACCACCTTCGCCCCCGCGGGCACCGGCATCTCCACCGCCCCGGCCACGACCGAAAAAGCCACGGCCAGCCCCCACATCGACTTCACGTGCATCGTCTCTCCCTCCGGATGATTCCGTCCAGAAGCTCACTGGACTTGTTTACATAAACGGGTCGGCGCGCCCGCGCGCAGGGCCGGCGGCAGGACAAAGGCTGGCTTGCGGGCGGAATCGCGGCTCTCCGTCTCGAGACGGACGAGTTGACCATCCTTGACCTCCATTGAAACGGTGACGCCGCCGGGCGCGGGGAGGCGGAAGGAATAATCGGTCCAACTGGACGGCACGCCGGCCGCGAGATGGACGCCGTCCGGCAGGTCCGCGACGAGCAGCTGGCAGATCGCGTAGAGCACGTTGCCGGCCGCCGTCATGAACCAGGGCCGGAACTCCGAGACGCCAGGTTCGTTGATCTCCCAGTACTCACCCCAGCAGCCGGCGCTGCGCGCGGCCTCCTGCAGCCACCGCACGGGCGGATGCCGCTCGTTGCCCGCGCGGAGGGACGCCATCGCCATCGTGGCCGCATACCAGGGGCAGATGCGCTTGCCGGTGCTGTACATGTTGCCGAAGGCCTCGCCGTTCTCCAGGAAGTGCGCGACCGCCGCGACCTGCTTCGCGTTCGAACGGTCGAAGATCCCGAACGGATAGAAGCCGGCCAGCGTGCCCATCGACTCTTCCGTACAGCCCGGATAGGCGATGTACCGCCCGTCACGTTCCGGCAGGGACGCCACCAGACGGTCCGCACAGGACCGAAAGTCGGCCACGAGGTCCGCGTCCCGCCCCAGCAGCTCCGCGGCATCCGCCGCCGCGCGCAGGGTCGCAATCGCGCCGCACGTCGTCATGAACGCGCGTTCATGGCCGGTGCCGAGGCGTTCGAGATCCGTGCACTTCGCCATGAAGGACGTGCCGTCGGGCAGGTCGTGCACCTGGAGCTTCCGGAAGAAGAGCGCGCATTCGCGGATCACGTCGTAGCCCTTCTCCGCCAGGTACGCGCGGTCGCCCGTGTAGCGGCAGTAGGTCCAGACCGTCTGCGCGACCGCGGCCTGCTGGAAGACGTGGTCCATCCAGTAGCCGAGCGGCGCACATTCGACGTCGTTGCCCTCCGCGGCCTCCCACACCCAGCGCGCGCCGCTGCGGTGGAACGGCTTGTCCGCGGACCGGTTGCAGCGGATGCAGGCGTTCGTCAGCGTGGCGGCCCGGAAGTCGGGCGCGACCTTCGCGGCGGCGAAGTGCCCCGCCGCGACGAGGCCCTGCACGCCGTACATCTCGTCGAACGCGAAGATCCGTCCCGCCCAGTGGCTCGGCATGATGCCGACGGGAATCGACCACTCGGTGGAGACGCAGCGCAGATGGTAGCGCGCCATCTCGAAGAGTTCCTGAATGCGGGCGTCGGGCACCCTGATCTCGCTCTCCGCACCGTAGGCCTCCCAGTCCGCCACGTGTTCCGCCCGCAGCGCGTCGTAGTCCGAAAGCGGCGTCGCCGGGCACGGACGCGGCGAGACCTTCGGCAGTTTCTTCGCCAGATTGTCGTCGAACACGACGAACCAGGCCGCCGTCCGCCGTTCCTTCGGCGCAAGCGTGAACGTGCGCACAAGCACGCCCGAATCGCCCACGACCTTCGTCTCGGCGCACAGGGCGGCGACGTGGTGTCCGTCCGCCGGCCGCACCCTGATCGTCTCGTCCGTGACGAAGCGCTCGAAGCAGCGCATCTTCCAGACGGCGGCGCCCTTCTCCACCGTCCAGGCGCCCTGCAGCCGGTCGCCCTTCGGGGCCGTGTAGGCGAGGCCGAGCGTGATCTTGTGCGGGACGTCGGACGTGTTCGCGACCTCCTGGCGGACGGCGACCACGTTGCGCGCCTGCGCGACGAACGCCTCGCCCGCGAGCGTCACGCCACCGGCGTAGTCGGCCTCCGTCGCCATGAGCGCGCGGCGAAGGTCGAGGGTCTGCCGCCAGCATTTCGGATCCCGCTGCTCGACGCCGTCCACCACGAGGCGCGTGCGAAACGCGCCCTGCGGGGAGAGCCCGTAGCCGAAGCGGCTCGCCGCGCCGGGGTTGTCCACCGAGCGCCGTCCCTCCCACCAGATGCCGGGGCGCAGGTTCTTCCTCGCCAGCGCCTTGCTGCCGGTCGAAACGGAGAGACGGTAGTCCAGGAAGACGTTGAGACGCCCGTTGGAGAGCATCGCCGGCACGTAGTCAGACGGCTCCCTGCCGTCCGGTGACGCGACCATGCGGACCGTGGCGTCCGCGAAGACGGCAAGCGCCAGCGCGCCCACCGAGAGAACTGCCGTGAACTTCATGCCTTCGCCTCCTGTTCCGGGGGTTGGGGTTCAGTTGCCCGAGACGGGCGTCATCTCGATCGTGACTTCGGGGAACTGCTCGAGAAACGCGGCCGTGAGGCCGTAGATGCGGCGCAGACGGCGCAGGGCGTTGTTCGCCGTGCGGTCGACGTCCGCGTCGCCGCTGCTGTGGACGATGCGGAACCCGCGCACGGCGCCGCCGGGACCCAGGCTCAGCGCCACGTGGATCGCCGAGAGGCCGGGATACCACTTGAAGCTCTCCTTGTCCCATTCCGCCATGATCGCCCTCTTGATGTAGCTCGCGCAGAGCTGCACCTCGTTCTGGGCGATCTGGTTCTTCGCGCCAATCCGATAGCCCTGGTTCATGAGCCGCGCGAACTCCTCCGGGGAGAGCGGCTTGTCCTGCGCGGTCGCCTTGCCCGGGGGCAGCTTGGGCGCGTCGATCTTCCTGGCCCTGTCGCGCAGGTCGAGCTTTCCCGGGGGCTTCGGCGCGTCCTTGACGAGCTTGGCCTTGTCGCGCAGGTTGATCTTTTCGGGCTTCTTCTTCTCGACGACCTTCTCGACCGCGTCGACGTTCTTCGGCGGCGCGGGCTTCGGCGGCTCGGGCTTCGGGGGCGCGGGCTTCGGCTTCGGTTTCGGCTTCTCCGGCTCCGGCGGGGGATTGGGGTCCGGATCGGGGTCGTCCGGCTTCTGCTCGGCCCACGGCGGCACGATCGTCAGGTCGATCGGGATGACCGTCTCGGGAGCGGGGCTGAAAAGGTCCAGGGCGTAGGCGAAGAAGAGGATGATGCCGACGTGCAGGCAGACGGAGACGGCCAGGGCGCGCGGCTTGAACGCGCCCGGACGGTCCCGCGGCAGGCCTTCTTCCTCGCGTCCGAACATCGGACTACTCCTCCTTCGTCACGATCGCCATCTTGCGCACCTGGCACTTGTAGACGATCTTGACGACCTCCATCACCGCGCCGTACTGCAGACGCTCGTCGCCGCGCACCAGCACGGGGACGTCCGGATCCGCGGCGACCTTCGCCTTCAGATCCGCCTCGAGGTCCTCGTGCGAGACCGGCGTGTTGTTCATGTACACGCGGTTCTCGGCGTCGATCGTGATCGTGTTCGCCTTCGAGTCCTTCGTCGGCAGCGTGTCCGTCTTCGCCCGCGGCAGCTGGATGGTGATGCCCTGTTCCAGCGCCGGAATCGTGAGCATGAACGTGACGAGCAGCAGGAACGTCAGGTCGATCAGCGAATCCATGCTGATCTCGGCCGGGGCCGCGCCACGGCGGCCGCGTCTGCTCCGGCGGCTCATCAGGAACGGCTCCCCGTGTCCTGGAACTCGAGCGCGACACGGCCCGTGAAGTCGTCCAGGAAGCCCTCCATCTCCACCTGGATCTTCTGGAGCATCTCCATGAGGCCGGCATGGGCCGCCTTGCCGGGAATTGCGACCAGCAGGCCGACGACCGTGGTCAGCAGCGCGGAGGAGATGGCCGGGGCCATCGTCGCGATCGTGGCGCTGCCCGCCGCGCCCATGTCCGCGAACGCGTCGAGCACGCCCCAGACGGTGCCGAGCAGGCCGAGCATCGGCGCGAGCGCGACGATCGTCGAGATGTAGCCGAGGCCGTCCTCCACGCGGAGGAGCTCCTCGTCCATCGACTGGTCGGCCATGGACCGCACAAGCCCCATCTCGTGCTTGGTGAGCGCCCCCACCGCGCCGGGCTGCCGGTCGATGATCAGCGACCGCACGCCGGGCGTCAGCAGGTTCAGCAGACGCTCGCAGGTGCGCGAATAGACGCGCTCGAGCGGCGTGCCGCCGTTGTCCCGGCGCGCGAGGTGGTGGTCCAGCACGTTGCGCTCGCTCATCACGTCGCGACGCACGCGGCGCACGGCCATCTTCAGCTCGCGCAGCTCCCACCACTTGCCGAAGACATAGGTGCCCATGATCACGCTCAGGGCCAGCTGGACGAGGACGATGCCCTTGCCCATGCCGCTGGACAGGAAGAAGCCGTTCGTGAGCGAGTTGCAGAAAAACTCAAGCATGATGTCCGAATTCTCCGTTTTTCACCGCCGAGGTCACCTGGCCCTCGGGCGGAAGGTCGTTCCGGGAAAGTCCGCAGGCGGCGAGCACCTTGTCCGTCGTCTGGAAATGCGCCTTGCAGTGGTTCATGAGCCAGGTCGGCCCGTGCCGCCGCACCATCTTCTCCGCCAGCTCGCGCACGCGCGGGTCGCTGGAGCCGAGCGGGACGACCCCGAGCTGGACCTGCGCCGCCGGGTCGACCTCCGCCGCCATGTCGCAGAGCGCGCGCACGAACGTCTCGCGCGCGAGCACGGACGCCGCCGCCACCGCGATGGAGTAGCTCTCGGCCTTGTGCCGCTGCTCGACCACGATCTTCTTGCCGCGCTCCTTCAGGGCGCGCTTGATGACGGTCTCCGTCGGCGCGAACTGGTCGACCACCACGCGCGGGCACGACGGCTGCTTCTCGAGCATCTCCTCGATGCACGTGCCATGCGCCCACGCCAGCAGGCGGTTGATGTTCCGAATCTTGAAATAGAGGCGATTGTAGGCCGGATTCCCGATCTTCACGATCGAAAACCGCTGCGGACCCAGAATCGAGCGGATCATCGCGCCCATGCGCAGCAGCACGAGGTTGTTCGTGATCAGCTTGCAGTCCCGCACGCCGCCGTCGTCCACGTGCTTCACGTCGCGCGAATCGTACCACTCCACGCGCAGCGTGCGCAGCTTCTCCGCGAGGTCCTCGTCCACATGGCAGCACGCGACGACGAGCGGACCGAAATAGTCGCCCTTGCCCGATTCGTCGCTGCCGCCGTGCGCCGTGCGAAGACCCGTCGGGGCCGCACCTCCCGCCGCCGCCGCGGCGACCGCCCCGGTGGACGCGACGGCACCGCCGCCCCCCATCGTGACGGGGACGATGCCCTGCGGCTCGAGGAAGAATTCTACGAAATCCTGCGCCTGCTGGCCCTGAATGCAGAGTTTGCGGAGCCCGTGCTTCTCCTTCGCGTACAACGCGCAGTTGAAGCCGTCGCCCTCCACCGCGGCCAGCGAATAGGGGACCTGCCTGGGGCGGTAGTTGCCGATGGACAACAGGGCGAGCAGCTTCTCCTGCTGCGCCCCGTTGAGCTCGAACGTGTAGCATGTTTTTTGCGGTCCCGCCATGAGAACTGAATTATATCACAATCAGGCGCGGCGGGCTCCATGGACATGCTAGATTGACGGAAAAAGACGGCGGGGCGAGACGCCCCGCAGACTTAACCGGGGTGGAATGGCGCGCGGACGTGGCCGGGATCGTCCTACCCGAGCACGACCGCGCCGTCGCGGGCCGTGGCCTTCACCGTCGAGCCGGGCGGATACGTCCCGGCGACGACCGCGCGGGCGACGGGCGTCTCGAGGTCGCGCTGCAGCGCGCGCTTGACGGGACGGGCGCCGTAGGCGGGGTCGTAGCCGTCCTTCGCGAGCACGTCGAGGGCCGCGTCGTCGATCTCGAAGCCGATCTCCTGCTCCGCGAGGCGGCGGGAGAAGTCCTTCAGCTGGAGCTTCACGATCGCCTTGATCTGCTCTTCGGTCAGGGACTGGAACTCGAGGATCTCGTCCAGGCGGTTGAGGAACTCGGGACGGAAGATCGACTTCAGCGCTTCGCGCGGCGCGTTGGAGGTCATGATGACCACGGCGTTGCGGAAGCTGACCGTGCGGCCGTGCGAGTCGGTGAGCCGGCCGTCGTCCAGCACCTGCAGCAGCAGGTTGAAGACGTCGGGATGCGCCTTTTCGATCTCGTCCAGCAGGACGACCGAATAGGGCTTGCGGCGCACGGCCTCGGTGAGCTGGCCGCCCTCCTCGTAGCCGACATAGCCGGGAGGCGCGCCGACCAGGCGGGCGACGTTGTGCTTCTCCATGTACTCGCTCATGTCGATGCGCACCATCGAGGCCTCGTCGTCGAAGAGCTCGCCCGCGAGCGCCTTCGCGAGCTCGGTCTTGCCGACGCCCGTCGGGCCGAGGAAGAGGAACGCGCCGACGGGACGCTGGCGGTTCTTCAGGCCCGCGCGCGAACGCAGCACGGCGTCCGCGACGGCGTCCACCGCCGCGTCCTGGCCGATCACCCGTTCATGGAGGATTTCCGGCAGCTTCAGCAGCTTCGCGCGTTCGCCCTCGAGCAGCTTCGTCACGGGAATGCCCGCCCAGCGGGAGACGACCTCCGCGATCTCGTCCGCCGTCACCTCCTCGCGCAGCAGCGCGCCGTCCTGCCCGCCGATGCCGGACTCGTGCTCCTTCAGCTTCCGCTCGAGTTCCGGGATGGTGCCGTACTTGATCTGGGACGCCTTGGCGTTGTCGCCCGCGGCGAGGGCCGCGTCGAACGCGAGACGCGCCTCGTCGAGCTGCGCGCGCACGCGCTTCACGTCCTCGAGGGCGTCCTTCTCGTTCCGCCAGCGGGCCGTCATCTCGTCCGCCTTCGCCTTCTGCTCGGCGAGTTCGCGGCGCAGTTCCTCCAGCCGCTTCGCGCTCGCGTCGTCCTTCTCCTTCGCGAGGGCGATCTCCTCGATCTCGAGGCGGCGCACATGGCGCGAAATCTCGTCCAGCTCGGCGGGGCAGGAGTCCATCTCCGTGCGGATCGAGGCGCAGGCCTCGTCCAGCAGGTCGATCGCCTTGTCCGGCAGGAAGCGGTCCTGGATGTAGCGGGACGACAGCATGACCGCGTTCACGAGGGCCTCGTCGCGGATGTGCACGTTGTGGTACTTCTCAAAGCGCTCCTTCAGTCCGCGCAGGATCGAGATCGCGTCCTCCTCCGTGGGCGGATCCACCTGCACCGGCTGGAACCGGCGCTCGAGCGCGGCGTCCTTCTCCATGTACTTGCGGTATTCGTCGAGCGTGGTCGCGCCGACGCAGTGGAGCTCGCCGCGCGCGAGCATCGGCTTGAGCATGTTGCCCGCGTCGGACGAGCCTTCGGTCTTGCCCGCGCCGACGATGGTGTGGATCTCGTCGATGAAGAGGATGATGCGTCCGTTCGCGGCGCGGATCTCGTTCAGCACCGCCTTCAGGCGCTCCTCGAACTGGCCGCGGTACTGCGCGCCGGCCATCAGGGCGGTCAGGTCGAGCGAGAAGACGGTGCGGTCCTTGAGTCCTTCCGGCACGTCGCCGCGCACGATGCGCTGCGCGAGCCCCTCGACGATGGCGGTCTTGCCGACGCCCGGCTCGCCGATGAGGACGGGGTTGTTCTTCGTCTTGCGGCTGAGGATGCGGATGACGTCGCGGATCTCCGTGTCGCGGCCGATGACGGGGTCCAGCTTGCCGGCGCGCGCGAGCTCGACGAGGTCCGTGCCGTATTTCTTCAGCGCCTCGTACTGGCCCTCGGGATTGTCCGTCGTCACGCGCTGGTTGCCGCGCACCGCGCGCAGCGCCAGGAGGAAGCCCTTCTCGTCGACGCCCGCGTCGCGCAGCAGCCGCGCGCACGCGCCTTCGGCCCGCAGCATGGCCAGGACGAGGTGCTCGACGCTCACGTACTCGTCCTTCATGTCCTTCGCCGCGTCCTCGGCGAGCGTCAGCACGCGCGCCAGCTCGGCCGAGATGTAGATCTTGTCCATCTCGACGTTGCCGGTGATCCGCGGCTTGTCGTTGATCGCCTGCTCGAGGCGGGCCGTCAGCGGACCCGAGCCCGCGCCCATCTTCGCGCAGAGATTCGGCAGCAGTCCCTGCGAATCCTTCATCAGCGCGAAGAGCACGTGCTCCACGTCGATCTGCTGCTGTCCATGGTGCTGCGCCACGTTCTGCGCGGTCTGCAGCGCCTCCCTTACCTTGGTCGTATATTTCTCGGCGTTCATGTCCATCTCCTTGGATTCAAAGCAATACACGGGAGTTTCAGCACATGCCGTGCCACGGGTGAAAACGCCCTGCGGGACGGGTTTCCCCGCGCACGCGGGCGCCGGGACTGTGACAGAACTGCACACCTGTGCCAGGGCTCATGGCACGACGGGGCGGGACGCCCCGGCCGGGCTAGCGCAGATAGGAGCTGATCGAGCGGCGGAAGGCGGTCGCGGACGCCTTCCGAAACGCGGACTGGAACGTCTCGGCCGGCGTGGCGCGCTCCGTGATGGTCATCTCGCGCGTGCGGGAGACGGGCAGGTACTCGTCCCAGTGGACGGGCACGTCGTGGCAGTTGCCGTCGCCGCCCCACACCTTGACATAGTCGACGCGGTCCTCGGTGCGGTAGCCGTGCGCGGTCACGGCGACGCGCGTCGCGCCTTCGTCGCGGGAGACGACCTTCGTCTTGAGCAGGCTGTGCGTGACGCAGTCGGGATGGCGGAAGCGCGCCTCGCCGTGGTAGTTCGCGAGGGCCTCGTGCTCCCAGAAGGACGAGGGGCTCTCCGGCGCGACGCCCTTCCAGATCTCCGCGTGCGGGCGCGTCTGCTGGTAGAGGGGGATGGCCAGGAGCGGGGCGAGGGAGAAGTAGACGTCGTGGAAGAAGGCCTCGTTGAACTTCTGGAACTTCTCCCGCAACCGGTCGTAGCTCCAGTGGCGGAACTGCGCGGGGTCCGTGTCGATGTCCGCCTCGTCGAGCCGGGGGGACCGGATGACGTTGATCTTCCGCCGCTTCAGGAACGTGAAGTCGTCCCCGAAGCTGTCCGTCTCGTCGTTGACCAGCTCGAGCATCTGGAGCTGCGCGAGCGCGCTGAAAAGCAGGCGGTACTCCACCTCGTTGTCGCGGTCCGTCGTCTCGAACAGCGTCTCGAACTCGCGGTTCGCCATGATCGTGTAGTCCGAATCGTCGTCCAGGTTACGCGAGAAGGCCTCGAGTCGCTTCCGCGCGCGGCGCTTCTGCCAGGACTTCCAGAAACCGGACTTCTTCCCGGCGAGGCCGCTCGGCCGACGGGTGAAGGAAAGGTTGGGCGCGGCGTCGTTGCCATAGACGAGCAGCTTGTCGCGCGTGTAGACCGGGCAGGGCTTCTCGACGGAGGCGTGGAGGGTCTCGTACCGCCGCACGAGGTGCGTGTGGCCCTCGTCGTCCTCCTCCTCTTCCAGCCAGGAGATCTCCAGCGAACCCCTGTAGGTCTGCGTGCCCCAGCCCGCGACCAGGCAGTCCGCGAAGACGAACGGATTTCCGTTGATCACGCCGGACAGGCTGCCCAGCACGGACTTCCCGTCGTTGAAGGCGTCGCTCCAGCCGCAGAGTTCATGGAGGTCCTGCAGCCGCTTCGCCGTGAAGTACGGGTCGAAGGCCAGCCGCGGCACGGACGCCTCGATCAGCTTTACGGGAAGCTCCCACCGGAAAAGCCGGAACAGCGGCTCGAGCAGCTTCCCGGCGCGCCGCTGGGTCTCGATGCGGCGCTTCTTCAGCTCGTTCAGGCGGCCGAACTGACGGGAGAACGCCACCACGGCCGCGATGCCGGCGAACACGCCCGCGACGAGTCCGGCGACGAGGCCCGCGCGCACGCCGTTGTCCGCAGGCCCGGCGTCGCGATTGAGGACCAGCCCGCAGACGCCGGCCGCACCGAAGAACAGCAGGATGAGGAACCCCAGCAGCCACAGCCACCCGCGCGCGGAGCCGGCCTGCGCCTCGAGCCGCCCGACCTCCGCCGAGAGGCGGCGGTTCAGGCGGATGTCGACCTGGGACTGCCGGGACAGTTCCTCGAACTTCGCCCGCGTCAGCGCCGCGTGCCGCGCCCGGAATTCGTCCCGGTAGCGCGACAGCGGCTCGTAGACGTCCTCGACGTTCCTCTCCACCGCGGTCCGGCCAGCTTAGAAGAACTTCTGGCGCGCCTGCGCCTTGACTTCCTTCGACGCCGAGAACGGGATGCGCGTCGTGTAGCCGGCGCGTGCCGCGACGATCATCTTCGTCGGCCAGTCGAAGAGGTCCGTGTTCCACTGGTTGACCGTGTCGTTGTAGAGCGTGCGCGCCGCCGTGATCTCCTTCTGGAGGTAGGCGTTCTGCTGCATCGCGTCGGCGATGGCCGCGTGCGCGCGGAGCTCGGGGTAGGCCTCGACCTGCGGGAACAGGCGCCCGAAGGCGCCGTCCAGCTGGGCCTGCACCGCGTTCCGGTCCGCACCGGCCGCGGCCGCGCCGCCGCGGAACGCCGCGACGGCCTTCATCACGTCCGAGTCGAGCGCGACGGCCTTCTCCACGAGGCCGGCGACGTTCTGCAGGATCTGCACGCGCTGCTCGAGGTAGTTGTCGATCGTCGAGGCGTCCGTCTGGAGCTTCTGCTGGAGCTTGCGGAAGTAGTTCCGCGCGCCGATCTTCATGAAGAGGAAGACGACGCCGGGCACGATCCCCAGGCACCACAGCAGGATCTCGAAGAGCGTCGAGCCCCAGCCCACCTGCACGGGGAGCTGCTTCTCGATCACGTTCACGTCGCGGCCGTCCTCCTTCACGGGGCCGGTCGTCTCGTCCAGTTCGTTGGCCACGTTCCCTCCTCCTCCGGATCAGGCGTTCTGCGCCGCGGGGGCGGCGTCGGCCGGGGCCGCGGCCTTCTTCGCGGCGCGCTTCTTCATCAGCAGGAAAACCAGTCCGCCGACCAGCGCCAGCAGGGCGACGCCCAGGACGGGGCGGTAGACGATCCACGCGATGGCGATCGTGGTCAGGCCGCAGATGCCCGCGAGGACGCCCGCGACGAAGCCCGTGCCGATGCCGACGATGTCGCCGAGGATCGGCAGCACGTCCGCCAGCACGCTGAGCGGCCGGAAGACCATGGAGAGGCCCATGTACATGAGCAGGATGCCGACGAGGCGGACGATCCAGCACATCACCGTGTTCGCGCTCTGGGCGCTCGCGAACATCTCCTCCATCGACTTCTCGCCGTCGACGAGCAGCTGCACCCGCTTGCCGTTCTTCGCGACGTACGCGCCGAACGTGTCGCCGTTCTGCTTCGCCACGAGGGAGATCTTGTGCGGCAGGATCTGCGTGATCGTCACGCGCAGGTCGCCGATGCGGGGCATCGCCACGACGTCGCGGTTGTTCTTCTCGTTGTTGCGCGTCTCGGCGTTCGGCACGTAGAGCACGCTGCCGTTCACCACCGCCCGCCCGACGGGGCAGACGTAGTTCGTCGGGAACGCGTAGGGCTGCGACCGGCCGATCGAGGCGATCTGCGACTCGGAGAGGCGGTAGGCGCCGAACGTGACGTTCTTCGCGAGCTGGGACTCGTCCTGGAACTCCATCGTGGACGGGTTCTCGTGGCCCGACTCCTTGAAGTTCGCCGACGAGATCACGCCGGAGCGCCAGTCCTTCTTGTAGGTGTAGGTCGTGGTCCGCTCGATCTTGCCGCCGAGCTTCTTCTCCTCCTTCGTGTGCGACTCCTCGATCCACTGGTACATCTCGACCTTGCGCGCGAGCTTGATCGCCGTGGTCTGGATGCCGAACGCGTCGTCCGTGAGCACGTCCTTCGTGTCCGCGAGGCCCGTCATGTGGACGAGCTTCCCGTCGAGGTCGCCGTCGACCTTCGCGTTCGACTCCACCACCACGCACGCGCCCTGGCCCTCGTCGAGCGCCTTGCGCGTCTTCACCGTGTTGCCCTCGTTCCAGAACAGGACCGGGAAGCCCGCGATGAACAGGCCAAGCCCGACCAGCACCCCCTTCAGCGAACTGCCCAGCCTGGAGCCCCAGGACACCGTCGTCGTTTCCGTAACCGCCATTTTCTACTCCTTTTTTTCTTACAATTTGAATGTCTTCGTCAAGAAATTCCCGCCCCGGACGACTTCGTTCGGCCGGCTCAGCGCGTCACCGACTTCGCGAGGAGGTCCTTCCAGAGGGCCTCGCCCTCCGCCGCGACCATCTTGCGCAGGTTCTCCTCTCCGCACAGCGTCCTGACGGCCGCCGCCAGTCCCAGAACCTCTCTACTCATGCGTTCTCCATCTCTGCCCGAATTCACCCCTCTGCCCTGCGGGTAGGCCCATTATGGCATTTTATCTGACAGGAGGCAAGGACGGGGCCTGTTTTTTTCCGGACGTTCAGTCCGTCAGCGGATGAAGATGGCCGTGCCGTTCGGCACCACGACGAACCGCAGCTCGCCGTCCGCGCATTCGAGGCGGCACGTCCCGCGTGTCTCCGGCACGGCCTGGACCGTCCAGTTCGCCGCCTCGAAGCCCACGACCGCCCCCGCCGTCGCCAGCGTGCAGCTCCTCGGCGCGTCCGCGAAGGACACCTCCACCGCGCCCGCCGCCGGCAGCTTCAGCGTCGCGCCGGCGGGCAGGACCAGCCTGTCCGTCACCACGCCCGCCGCGTCCACGTGGAACGCCAGCCCGCCCGCGAGCTCCACCGTGCCCGCGAAGTCCGCCGCGAAGCCCGGCAGCACGTCCGCGGACGGCGCCTTCACCGTGCCCGCGCCCGTCACCGTCGCCCGGCGCCAGTCGCACCAGCCGCCCGGCAGGCGCCCGAGCCACTTGTTCATCAGGTACGCCTCGATCCGGTCGCGCTCCGCGCCCGCGATTTCGCGGTCGTAGAGCAGGATCTCGCCCAGCAGTTCGTAGCTCCGCTCCCCCGCGCCCGTGCCGCAGGACCCGAAGAAGGCCGCGGGGAAGGCCTCCGTCGCCGTGAAGGACAGCAGCTCCGGCCCGCCCGAGAAGCCCGTGGTGAAGCCGTTCACGCCCCGTCCGTCGAGCCGCGTCACCCCGTTCGAGAGCGTGGTCGTCGTGCCCTTCGCCCAGATCGGGTCCCTCGCGTAGGAGACGTTGCGCCGCTTGACGAGTCCGTTGATGCCGACCGTGTCCGCGATCGGCACGCCGCCGCCGTACGTGGAGTCGCTCACGATGAACGCGGTCCGCGTGGGGAGCGTCACGTACGTGTAGTCCGGCCAGCGGTTCAGGCGCAGCAGCGACGGGTCCGTCTTCGCGCGCAGCGTGTTGCCGCCGCCGTCCGACGGGTCCTCGTGGAAGTGCATCCACGTGCGCGCGGGCCCGTCCCCGTGCGCCCCCCGCACCGCGCGCGGACGCCGGTCGCCGTTGCCCCCCGCCTCCGCGGCCGCGTTGTATGTGCCGTGCAGGTAGGGCGTCCCGTTCACCCGCTCCTTGCCGCGGTCGAAGATGCCGTAGATGCAGTTCTCCATGCCGGGCTCCGTCTCGCCGCCCAGCTCGAGGGACGCGGCCTCGTCCGGGTCGAACCAGCCGACGCGGCCTTCGGACGGGATCTCGGCCTCCCGCATCGGCCGCGGCGCCGCGCCCAGGTCGAGCACGCCGCCCGCCGCCACGTGCACCGTGCCCGCATAGGACCCCTCCGCCGGGAGGATGTCGGCGACCTCGACCCGGCCCGCGCCGTTCAGCGGCAGCGCCCCCCAGGCGAGCCCCCACTTGCGCGCCAGGTGCAGCTCGACCGCCCGGCGCTCGGCCGCCGTCAGCGCGTTCGTGTAGATCAGCACCTCGGCGTAGTTCTGCCCGCCCGAGTTCTCGTACGTCTCGAGCATGCCGAGGGAACGCACCTCCTCGCCGTCCTCCGTCTCGGATTCGAAGGAGACGACCTGCCAGCCGCCGCTGTACCCCGTCTTCGTCGGGTCGACGGCCATCCCGTCCACCCACGTGTTCCGGTAGCGGGAGAAGATGGGCGTCGCGGGGTTGGAATAGTCCGCGACCTTCGCGGTGCCGCGCCAGAAGCTGCACTTCGTCGCGGGCGTCGTCCACTCCGACGCCTCGGTCCCCCTCAGGTCCCTGACGCCCTGGTCCGTGTCGCCGCCCAGAATCGCCCCGCCGCCGCCCATCTGGCTGCCGAAGACGACGATCGCCGTGCGCACGCGGATCGGCCGGTTGAACGGCAGGCGGCGCGTCTCCGGCTGGGTGTCGCCCGTGTCCGGCACGCCCGTGACCTCGTTCATGTGGCCGTACTCCGGCGCGAGCCATCCGCCGACCTTGCCCATCGAGACGACGTCCATCCCGTGGAGCGCGTTCGTCATCACGTAGGGGTAGACGCGCATGTAGCCCTCGCCGCGCGGATTGAGGCCGTAGAGGCCCGTCTGCTCCGCGCGGCAGTCGTTCCAGCGGCGCAGGATCATGCCGTTCGTGAACGCGCAGGCGTAGTACTGCTGGAAGGTGTCCGCGCGCGACGCGTCGAGCCAGAGCGCCGGGCCGTTCGCGCCGAGCGCGGACGCGAGGGCCGCCGCGTCGACGTCGCGCAACACACCGTTCTCCGGCAGGCGCAGGTTCACACCCGGCGCGACGCCTCCCACCTCGACGCCCGGCTCCACGTTCAGCGTGCCCACGCCCTCCACGCGCGCCACCCGGCCCGCGCCGGCCAGCGTGACGACGGCGCCGTCGACGATCTCCAGCACCGGCAGCTCGCAGCCCGCGGACAGCTCCAGCCGCGCGGGGAACCAGGCGTTGCCGACGGCCTTCGCCTTCGCGCCCGCGCCGGCCGTCCGGACCGTCACGTTCGCCGTCCAGCGCAGCACGAGCGTCGCGCCCGCCTCGAGCGCCTCGACCGTGATGTGCGAGTCCGTCAGGTTCGCCGTCTTCAGGCCGCCCGTGCCGCCGAAGGTCCCGATCGAGACCTCCTGCTTCTCCACGGCCATGGCGTAGGCCGTTTCGTTGAAGCCCTGCACGTGCGCGATCGCGGCGGACGTCTCCACCTCGCCCGCGCCCTCCGGGCGGATGGTGACGACCCCGTTCGCGACGTTCGGCACGCCGAGCTCGACCCGCGGCAGGCCGTCGGCGGGCAGGGTCCCCTCCACGACGACCTGCCCGTTCTCGTAGACGCGCAGCGTTCCGGCGAAGTCCTTCAGGTCGCCCGTCAGGCGGGCCGGCCCGTCGTTCCCCTGCTCCACGACGTTGATCCGGCCGTCGCCCGAGATCCGGCCCGACAGCTCGAGGGCGCGGTAGGCGCGCAGCGCCAGCACGGCCCCCGCCCCCCGCAGCTCGAAGTCGTTCGCGAACGTCCCCGCGATGCCGCGCCAGTTCCACGTGTCGGAGGGGTTGTGCTCGCACGGCTTGAGCGTGAGCGTCGAGCCGTGCGCGACCACGAGCCTCGTCTGCGGCGCGAAGGCGGCGGTGGAGAGGATGTACGCGTTGCGGTTCGTCAGCGTCCATTCCGCGTCCACGACCATGTTCGTGCCCCAGTACGCGACCTCGGCCCCGTCCTCGAGCACGTAGTTCGGGCGCATCCGCTCGACGGACACCTTGCCGTAGATGCGGACCCGCCCGTCGGGATTCCCCTCGAACGCCACGTCCGCGTCCAGCAGCGGGAAGTGCACGATGCCGTCGCCCGCGCCGTTGAAGACGAGTTCGGAGGCGCCCTTCACGAGCAGCTTCGCCCCGGCGCCCGTGCGCAGGCCCGTGCGGGAGCCGAAGCAGAACGGACCCGCCAGGCCGCTCCGCGTCAGGTCCAGCGTCGCCGTGCCGGACGGGATGTCCAGCCGCCGGCAGAACGCGCCGTTGCGGACGCCGCGCAGGCTGCTGCCGTCGCCCGGGTCCTCGAAGAGGTTCCCCTCGCCGATGTTCGCCGCCGTGAACGCGACGTTGTCCGCGCTCCAGACCAGGCCCTTCGGCAGGCCGTCGCGCGGCCCCATGTTCTTTTCCACGTTGACGAAGGCGACCTCGATGTCGTGCCAGCCCTGCGCGAGCGCCACGTCCCGGACCGCCCGGAAGCCCAGGCTCCAGTCCGTCGACACCACGGGCCGCCCGTCGATCAACAGGCCGCAGCGGTCGTCGAAGTACGTCGCGAAGGAGTAGCTGCCCGTGGACGGCGCGTACCAGCGCCCCCGGTAGGCCCAGGTGCCGCACACGCCGTTCGTCACCGTCACGTCGAAGATCAGGTTCGTGCGCGCGCCCCAGTCTTTTCCGGTGAACGGATCGTGCAGCTGGCGCATCTGCGCCAGGCCGTCCAGCTGCTCGCCCTTCCTGACAAGCAGGCCCGCCTCCGCCGTCTCCGGCTCCGCCACGCGGATCACCGCGCCGTCCTCCGCCGTGAACACCTCGTTCGCCAGCGACAGGGCGTCGACGAGGTCCAGCCCGTCCGCCGCCGTGATGGTCGCCGCCGCCCCGGCGCACGGCGCCAGCAGCAGCGCGGAAAGGGCCGCAATGGCACGCGTCTTCCTGGTCATGGTTCTCTCCCCTTTTCTCTCTGACCATTCCGGATCGCGCGCACCCTTCCGCGCAATCCCCGAATCATCGGCCCTATCATACCAAAGCAGCACCCTTTCGTAAACCGAAACCGGGTGGGGGGGGCCTGGTGGGCCGAAGGGCGGGAAGGCGGGTTCCTGGGCGGCAACAGGGAGG
>JAEDMN010000222.1 GCA_016302985.1 Kiritimatiellia bacterium
GCGCGGGCCTGGACGACGTTCGTGATCGCGAGGTTGTTCCCGTCCCGCTTCTCGGCCTGGAAGACCCAGCGGTCCCCCGCCGGGCCGTCCTCGGACAGCGTCAGCTTGCTGGAGTCCCACACCCAGATGCAGCCGAAGCACGCCGTGTACCGCGTGAAGGTCTCCGGCGTCACCTCCACGGTCTCGCCCCAGATCATCCGCCCCGTGGACTCGTCGCGCCACGCGCCCACCACGCGTCCGCCGGCGTCCGTGGCCGAGAGCGTCGCGGTCGTGCCGGGCTTGATGCAGACGTTGCCGAGGGCGTCCAGCGCCACTTCCGGCACGGAGCCCGTGAACGTCACCTCGCCCGCATTGCCCTCGTAGCCGGGCTCGTAGGCCACGCCCGCGGACTTCATCACGGAGTAGCGGATCACCACCACGCCCGAGCCGCCGTCGCCGCCCGCGGACGATCCCTTGTCCGCGCCCGCCGTCGCCACGCCGCCGTTCCAGGTGGCGCCGCCGCCACCGCCGCCGAAGCCGTCGCAGCCGGCCTCGGGCACGGTCCAGACACCTTCCCAGTGGTAGCCGCCGCGACCGCCGTTCGAGCCGCCGAAACCCTCGGCCACGCCGTTCGGCAGGCCGCAGGCCGCCAGGCGCGCCGCGTAGTTGCAGTTGAAGACCGAGGACCACGAGTCGGAAGTGCCGCCGCCCGCGCCGCCGCCCGCGCCGTAGCAGCCGAGCACGCCGGTGATGGACGAGTAGACGCCGCGTCCGCCGCTGCCCACGCGCCCGCGGAACGGCTCCACGGCGTTCGAACCCGCGCCGCCGCCGCCGCCCGAGGGTCCCGTGACCATGCCGTCGTAGACGTACGCGATGCAGGCGCCGCCGGGATGGACGCCGTAGATCTCGCCGTCGCAGGTGGACGCGAACGTGCCCGCGCCCGCCGCGAACATGCAGCCGTTCGTCGTGCAGTAGCAGTGGCCGCCGCCGCCCGCCGCGCCCGCCTGGCCGACCTGGCCGGGGCGCACGGACGAGTTGCTGGAGCCGGAGCCGCCGCCGCCGCCACCCGGCGCGCAGGCGACCTCCTCGGTCCCGTTGGAGATCGAGGACGCGCCCGCGGGGATGCGGACGTTGTAGCGGTTCAAGGGCGAACGCCCGCCCGCGCCGACACGGACCGTCCAGGTCGCGCCCGCGGGGACCGTCGCCGAGCGGCCCACCACGCCGCCGCCGCCGCCACCGGCCGCGCCCAGTTCGAGATACTCGCTCCAGGCGCCCGAGCTCCCCGTGTACTGGTCGCCGCCCGCGCCGCCGCCGCCGACCACGAGGTAGGAGACCTGCAGGTCGCTCCCCGTGTTGTTGACGAACGCCTGGGCGCGCGCCGTGTCCGTGAAGACATGGACGTAGACGATCGTCGACTCGCGCTCGATGCGGCGCACCGAGTCGCCGCCGCGGGCCAGGACCGCCTCGTCCGTCTCCTCTTCACCCGTCGTGCCCAGCCAGCCGGCGTCGCCCTCCATCACCGCGCGCACGATCATGTTCGAAGTCACGCAGGTGTAGTCCACGTCCCAGCCGACGATCTTCGCGCCCCGGGGCGCCGCGGGCTCCAGTCCAGACGCGCTCCCGCCGTCGTAGACGTCGGTCGAGCCAAGCAGGCCGCCGAACGCGTCGAGGAAGCAGACGCGCCAACGCGCCCGCCAGTCCGGATTGCTGACATACGCGCCGTCCGCCTGCAGTTCGGGCGCCTTCCAGCCCATGAACGTGAAGCCCGTGCGCGTCAGGTTCTTCATCGCCGGCGCCGGGAAGGTGCCGCCGAACGGCACGCGGTGGGTCGCGTTCGTGGCCCCGGAGAAGTCGTTCACGTAGTAGTAGTCGCGGTAGTCGCGGGACTGCTCGTAGGCGTCGACGCGCGCGAGGACCTCGTCCGGCGTCTCGCCGGTCAGCGCCTGCGTGATGGTCGCGAGCTCGGACGCCGTCACGCCGATGTATTCGAGATAGGCGCGCACGTGCCCGGCCAGGGACTTCCCGTACGCGTAGCTGCACTCCCCCTTCGTGGGATCCGCCCAGTTGAGCGTGCCGCCGCTCATCCAGCCGCGGTACATGTAGCGGATGTTGGTGTCGAGCGCCGAACCGTCCACCGTCCCGCCCGCATAGGCGAAGCAGGATGTGAGGTAGTCGCGGTAGAGGCTGGGCTCGTCGACGCCGCACAGGGCGTTGAGCAGGAAGGCGACGAGACCCGTCCGGTCGCGTCCGACCCGGCAGTGGAAGTAGGCGGGCAGGTTTCCGGGCGTGCCGAGCACGTGGAACACCCGGCGGAGCTGCTCCGTGTAGGCGAGGTCGCCCGAGGCCATCGGCGTGATGAACAGCCGCATGTCGGGGCACGCGGGGCTGCCCGTGAAGGTCTTCACGCCGTCCTGCTCCGACACGGCGCCGTAGTAGGGGTACGAGGCCAGGGGCGCGGGGTAGTAGAAGCGCTCGTCCTCCGGATTCGCCGACTCGGCGAAGATCTTCACGGGGTTGTCGCTGCCGTCGACCACCGCGCGGCGCAGGTCGAGGACGCTCTTCACGCCCAGCTGCGCATGCAGGAGGTTCGCGGCGCGCACGGCTTCGCCCTGGTCGGCATGGCCCGCCCACCAGTTGCCCGCCGAAAGGCTGCCGAGCTGCTCGCCGTCGTAGAAGTCGTCGAGGTTGCCGCCGCGGAAATAGACGCCCTGCCGCGTGGCCGTCAGCCCCCCGCGCGTCGTCCCCATCAGCGGCCAGCCGCCGACGTCGCGCGTGTTCCACACCTCCGCCCCGTTGGCCACGGGCACCGTGACCACGCGCGGCGCGGCCGCCTCCGTCGTGAACGAGCCGGCGAGCTTCGTGCCGTCGTTGCGGACGACCTCCCACTCATAGGTCGCGCCGGCGCACAGGTTGGTGTAGACGAGCTCCCGTCCCGCCTCGCCCCAGACGAGGCGTACCAGGGGCTGCGCGTTGCGCACCTCCGTGCCGGCGACGCCGTAGGACGCGAACTCGTACCAGTTCGCCGACGCCAGCCAGCTTGCGAAGCCGCTGTCCACGTGCAGCGCGACCGGCGTCGCGAGCGCCCCGCCCGCGGACACGTCGATCGTCCTCACCGCCGGCGCGGCCAGCGCCGACATCCCCATTCCGGCGCAGAGCGCCGCCACCCCCAACCGGTTCGTCATGTTTCCCATCTCCATGTGCTCTCCTTTTCCGCCAAATCGAATCAGCGGCCGACGATGCGGACGTAGTCGACCTCGAAGCCGTGCGGCTGGTCGACGGCGTCCCCGCACAGCCAGTTGCCGTACGTGAAGCCGACCGTCTCCAGGCGGCGCGCGTCGGGCGTCTCGCCCGGGTCAAGCTTCGGCACGTTCGCCCAGTGCGAGAAGTAGCGCAGATCCTTCAGCGGCATCCGCCATTCGGTCCACTCCGTCGACAGGGGAATCTCCGTCCCCCAGATGCGCCCGCCGCGGAAGTGCAGGCGCAGTTCGACCTTCTTCGTGGCGGGGCACGTGGCGCGGGCGCGCACGACGACCTCCGTCCCGGCGCCCGCGTCCGGGAAGCGCTTCGCCAGGCGGCGTGCCCCGGCGGGGTAGCTCCAGCCCTGGCAGGAGTCCTTCTTTACGAACGCACCCGCGGGCATGTCCATGCGGACCGGCTTCACCAGGTTCAGGCAGTTCCACTCGTCCGCCGTCGCGCAGGCCTGCTCTGGCCCGAAGAACGCCTCGCCCGGCAGCTCCGCGTCCGGTCCGAACGAATCGTAGGTGATGTTGCGCCAGGTGACGCTGCCGTTGCCCTCGTAGACGCGCGTGTGCGGCACGTTGCGGTTGAAGACGCAGTCCGCGACAGTGAGCGAGGCGCCGGAAAGCTGGCGCACGATCGTCACGTCGTCCAGGTGGCAGCCGGCGTTGTTCAGGTACCAGCAGCCAATGATCTGGTTGCGGTAGCCGCCGATGTCAAAGCCGATCCAGCCCGTGTCCGCATAGCAGTCCTTGAGCGTGTTCAGGTGGCCGGGGATCTGGAAGCAGATGGACTTCACCAGCATCTCGCCCACCTTCTCGCCCGGCTTCGGCGGCACCATGCCGCCCCACGCGTGGAGGCGCGTGAAGCGGTTCGCCCCCGCCGTCGCGCGCAGGCCGACGGTGTAGTCGACCATCACGCAGTCCGTGTACTGGCTGTCGTTGCCTTCCGTGTAGAGCGCGACGTTCCCGGCCAGGCCGTTCTTCGTGCCCTTGAAGTAGAGGTTCTGCGCGATGACCTCGGCGCCCTCCCGGTCCACGTGCAGGCCGTAGGGGTAGCCGTTCATGAACGTCGTGTCCCGAAGCGTGAAGTGCAGGTAGTGCTGCAGGTGGAGGCACGAGGCGAGTCCGTCGCCGTCGATGTGGCCGCCCGTGACGAAGAGGTTGTAGTCGTGGTCGCGGTCCGGCGTCGGGCTCCACCCGCGGTAGTGCTTCCGCAGGTCGACGTCGAAGACGTAGGGCATCTTCGCGAGCGCCTTCACGTGCGCCGACTTGTGCATGAGCAGGGACGTGCCGTTCGTGACCTGGATGGTGGACGAGACGCCGTAGGTGCCGCGCGGCAGGTAGAGGACGCCCCCCTTCGCCGCGGCGTCGACCGCGCGCTGCAGGCGGCCCGTGTCGTCCGCCTCCCCCGCGAGGCGCGGGAAGTCGGCGAGCGAAACGTCGTAGTCGGCGGCGCCGGCGCACAGCGCGCCGAGCAGGTGAATCAGGACGAGGGCGTTTTTCATCGTCCCCTGCATTATATCACAAGCACGCCAGTAGAACAAGAGCATCGCGCCCCGGGCGCGTCATCCACGGCCGTCGTCCACGCGGTCCGCGTGCCGGCTACTGGACCGGCACGGCCTTGACGAAGAAGAAGGCCCGGTCCGACGAGCCGGCGTCGCCGCGCCAGGTCGTCTTCCACGCCGCGGCGTCGCCGACGAAGTTCGCCGCCGCGCTGGGCACCTCGACCGCCTCCTCCGGCTTCGCCAGGTCCGCCATGCGGAAGACGTGGTAGACCGCCTCGGGATCCGGGCGGCAGGCGTTGATCGCCAGTTCGACGGTGCCGTCGGCGTTCCGCCGCACGGCCGTGATCGCCAGCGGCTCGGAGCCGAGCGGATTCACGCCGCTCCAGTAGACGTCGCCCAGGGTATAGCCGGGGATCGTCGCCGAAGGCTCGAAGGCGTCGCGGACCGGACTCGTTTCGGACCGTTCCGAGGCGAAATCGCACG
>JAEDMN010000223.1 GCA_016302985.1 Kiritimatiellia bacterium
CGGCCCTGGTCGATCGCGAGCATGTTCGCGCCGAAGGTCGTCTGCAGCTCCGTGTGACGGTAGAGCTTGTTCAGGATGATCTGCGCCATCGCGTCGCGCTTGAGCTCGATCACGACGCGCACGTCCTCGGTCGACTCGTCGCGGATGTCCGAGATGCCCTCGATCGTCTTGTCCTTGACGAGCTCGGCCATGTGCTTGATCATCTCGGTCTTGTTGACCATGTACGGGATCTCGGTGATGACGATCCGCTGGCGGTCGCCCTTCCACTCCTCGATCTCGGCGCGGCCGCGCACGCAGATCTGGCCCCGGCCCAGCTTGTACATCGCGCGGATGCCGTTCATGCCGCAGATGATCGCGCCGGTCGGGAAGTCCGGCCCCTTCACGAACTGCATCAGGTCGTCGACCGAGCAGTCGCGGTGGTCGATGTAGTGCGTGATGCCGTCGCAGAGCTCGCCGAGGTTGTGCGGCGGGATGTTCGTCGCCATGCCGACCGCGATGCCCTGGGAGCCGTTCAGCAGCAGGTTCGGCAGCTTCGCCGGCAGGACGGTCGGCTCGACGAGCGTCTCGTCGAAGTTCGGCATCATGTCGACCGTTTCCTTCTCGAGGTCCGCGAGCATCTCCTCCGCGGCCTTCTGCATGCGCACCTCCGTGTAACGCATGGCCGCCGCGCCGTCGCCGTCGATCGAGCCGAAGTTGCCGTGGCCGTCCACCAGCGGCACGCGCAGCGAGAACGGCTGCGCCATGCGCACGATCGTCTCGTAGATCGAGGAGTCGCCGTGCGGGTGGTACTTGCCCATGACCTCGCCGACCACGCGGGCGGACTTCATGTGCTTCGAGCCGCTCGTCACGTTCAGCTTGTACATGCCGAAGAGCGACCGCCGGTGCACCGGCTTGAGGCCGTCGCGCGCATCGGGGAGCGCGCGGCCGATGATCACGGACATCGAGTAGTCGATGTAGTCGCGGCTCATCTCCTCGACGATGTTCACGTCCTCGAGGCAGGGCCCCGCGGACACGGTCTCGATGGTCTCCGGCGCGGCTTCTTCGGTCTTCTCTTCGTCGCTCATGGCAAAAAGGCTTCCTTGGTGGGCTTCAATGGAATTCTAGGGCAGATATTATACCATCTCCGAGGCGGAAAACCAATGCGTGTGTGCAAGACTCAGATGCCCCGAGCCGCCCCGGAGCCGCCGCACGGGCCCGGAGCATCAGACGTGCAAGACTCAGATGCCCCGAGCCGCCCCGGAGCCGCATGGGCCCGGGGCATCAGAGTTTCGCACAGGCCCGGGGCATCAGAGTTTCGCACAGGCCGCGAAGATCTCGGCGGGCTCGGACATGCGGCCGACGCCCGTCGTGCCGCACGCGAGGTCGCCGTCGCCCGGCTGCACGAAATGCACGCCGCGCGCCTTCAGCGTCGCGAGGTTCGCCTGCGTGGCGGGATTCTCCCACATGCCCGTGTTCATCGCGGGCGCGACGAGCACCGGCGCCTTCGTCGCGAGCGCGACGGAGCTCAGCAGGTCGTCGGCGAGGCCGTGCGCCATCTTGGCGAGGATGTTGGCCGTCGCGGGCGCGATCACGAGCAGGTCCGCGCTCTCCGCGAGGCCGATGTGGTCCGGCTTCCAGCTCAGCGGCTCCGCGAACATCCTGTTCTGCACCGGGTTCCGGCTGAGCGTGCGGAACGTGAGCGGCGTCACGAACTCGAGCGCGTGGTCCGTCATGACCACGTGCACGTCGTCGCCGTTCCTGACGAAGAGGCGCACGAGCTCGCACGCCTTGTAGGCGGCGATGGACCCCGTGACGCCGATGACGATCTTTCTAGCCATGACTGCTCCCCTTTGAATTCGAAAGAAGGCCGTGAAGCCCTTGTTGTTGTACGCGTGTCGTGATCCGCCTGAAGGTGTGCGTCTGTCGTTCATCTCGCGAGGAATTCGGCGGCGCGGGCGAGCGTCTCCTCGAGCGTCGCCATCGTGTGCACGGACGCGGGCACCGCCTTGCGGAAGAGCGCGCCGTAGTTCTTGGCGGCGAGGCGGGGATCGGTCACCACCACCACGCCGCGGTCGCCCTGCGTGCGCACGAGGCGGCCGAAGCCCTGGCGGAAGCGGACCTGCGCCTCGGGCAGCATGTAGTCCCGGAACGGCGTGCCGCCCTGCTCCTTGATGCGCTCGCAGCGCGCCTCGACGATCGGCTCGCCCACCTGCGGGAACGGCAGGCGCGCGAGCACGACGCAGCTGAGGGCGGGTCCCGGCACGTCCACGCCCTCCCAGAAGGACTGCGCGCCGAAGAGGACGAGCGGACGCACCGCGGGCCGCAGCGCGTCCTTGAGCGCGGCGACCATCGACTCGCGCGAGACGCCGTCGCCCTGCACGAGCAGGTCGATCCCCGCCGCCTCGAGCAGCGGCCGCGTCCGCTCCGCCGCGGCCCGCATCATCTCGTAGGCCGTGAACAGCACGAGGCCCCGTCCGCGGGAGGCCGCGAACAGGTCGCGCAGGAACGGCGCGAGCGCGTCGACGTAGCGCGTCATGGACTCGGCGGGGTCGGGCAGGCAGTTCGGCGCCAGCATGAGGGTCTGGCGGAAATAGTCGAACGGGGACGCGGCCACGAGCCGCGCGAGACGGTCCTCGTCCACCAGGGACGTGCCGAGCTTGCGCGCCATGTAGTCGAACTTGTCCCCCGCGCGCAGCGTGGCGGAGCAGAGCACCACGCTGTCCTTCGCGTCGTAGAAGTAGCGCTTCATCTCGCCCGCGACCGAGAGCGGGGCGGCGACCATGCGCACGTGGGCGGGCTGGCGCGTCCTGCGGTTCGCGGGGCACTTCTCCGCCCAGTACACGCGGGACGGGTCGCTCGCCGCGAGCACGAAGCGCGCCTCGAGGATGAACGCGGTGAACGCGGCCGCGACGCCCTCCATCTGGCCGGCCAGGTCGTCGAACAGCCCGGGCGCGTCCTCCGCGGCCAGGCGCAGCGCCTTCCCGAGGTCCACGAGGATCCCCTGCAGCCGCGCGAGCGACTCCTCGAGCCGCAGGCCGGCCGCGTCGAGCGCGGCCTCGTCCCACTGGTCGTCGCGGTAGTCCGCGAACAGGCCGCGCAGCGAGTACTGCCGCCGCCCCGGCACGCCGGCCGGCAGCAGCGGCCGACGCACGCGCACGAGCTCCAGCCCGGGCGCGGGCGAGAAGAGCCGGTCGAGCAGCGCGAAGAGCGCATCCCCCTCCTGCTGCGCGAACTTGAGCTGCACGTGCGCGCGCACCGCGAGCTCGCGCACCTCCTCCGCGAGCGCCCGCGACGGGATGGAGCCCTTCTGCAGCTGGCGCTCGACCGACCCGAGCGCGCCGCGCGTGCGGCCGGGGCCGCGGCGGGACTTCGACGGGCGCGCCAGCTTGCCGAGCAGCTGCGCGAGCGCGGGGCGCGAGAGCTCGTACGAGAAGAAGCCCGTCGCGACGTCCTCGAGGTTGTGCGCCTCGTCGAAGACGAGCCGTCCGAAGGCGGGCAGGATGCCGCCCGCCGGATTCGTCGCCTCCGCGAGCACGAGCGCGTGGTTCGCGACCACGACGTGCGCCTGGAGCGCGCGGGCGCGCGCCTTCGCGACGAAGCACTTGGAACGGAAGGGGCAGGCGCGCCCGAGGCAGTCCTCGGGGGGGCAGGAGAGACGCGGGCGCAGCTCGTCGTCGCCGAAGTCGTCCAGGTCGCCGTCCGCCGTGCGGAACAGCCAGTCGAGGAAGCGCGCGAACGCCGCCCGCTCGTCCTCGGCGAGCGTCCAGTAGCCGCCCTGCATGTACTCGCCGAGCATCCGCAGGCAGAGGTAGTTGGACCGTCCCTTGAGCAGCGCCATGCGGAACTTCGCGGCGTCTGCGCCGAGCGTGCGCGCGGCCCGCGGGAGGTCGCTCGAGATCAGCTGGCTCTGCAGGTTGCGCGTCGCCGTCGAAATCACGACGGGCGTGTCGTTGAGGAAGCTCCACTGCACGGCCGGCACGAGGTACGCGAGCGACTTGCCGACGCCCGTGCCCGCCTCGACCATCAGATGCCGCCGGCCGTTGAACGCGGACGCGACGGCACGGGACATCTCGAGCTGGCCGGGACGCGCCTCGTAGCCCGGCATCGCGCCGAGCGTGCCGCCGGGCGCGAGGTGCCCGGCCACCGCCTCGACGTCGAGCGGCGAGCAGTCCTCATGGGCGGGCAGGCGGCACCTGGGTCCGCCCTGCTGGAGGTCCGGCAGGAAGCTGGCCCAGTTCGGGTCGTCCATGAAGGCGGCGGGGTCGACCACCGGCCACCTACTTCTTGCCCATGCCGAAGAGACGGAGCGCGGCGCGGAAATCGGCCGGAAGCGGAGAATGGGCCCTGATCTGCTCGCCCTTGCGCAGCGGGTCGGGCAGCGCGAGCGACGCGGCGTGCAGCATCTGGCGCGGCACGGTCATGAGGCGCGGGTCGCGCGCGGACTTGAGGCCGAACGTGCGGTCGCCGACGATGGGGTGGCGCACGCCCGCGAGGTGGCGGCGGATCTGGTTCGTCCGCCCCGTCTCGATGCGCACGCGCAGGTAGGAGGCGTCCGGCCCGACGGCCTCGCGCGTCACGTCCGACAGCGCGGGCTGGTCGTCCAGCGGCGCGTCGATGCGCTGGTGCGGATAGGGGAAGGCCCCGGCGACGATCGCGTAGTAGGTCTTCTGCACGCGGCGCGTCTTGAACACCTCGACGGCCGCGAGGTAGGCGGCGTACGTCTTCGCGAAGAGCAGGCAGCCCGTCGTGTCGCGGTCCAGGCGGTGCACGGCCTGCAGGGTCGGCTGCTTCAGCTGCACGCGCAGGATGGCCTCGGCGGACTTCGGGTCCTCGTTCGACAGCAGGCCCGCGGGCTTGTCGGCCACCACGAAGTCCGGCGTCTCGACGAGCACGCGCACGTGCTTGCGCTCCTCGGGGGCGATCGCGGTCTTCGCGCTGCCGGCCTGGCGGCGCGCGGCCGCGACGACGGCCTTCGGGATCTCGACGGCGTCGCCCGTCTTCAGCAGGTGGTGCGCGATCCACACGCAGCGGCGGTTGACCCACACGCTGCGGCCGTCGATGACGGCCTTCGCGGCGCGGCGGGAGAGCCCGAGGCGCGCGGCGAGGAAGTCCTGCAGCGCCTTGCCGGCGTCGGGACGGTTCACGACGAGCGACGCGACGTTCGCGGCGAACTTCGGCGCGCGCGGACCGGACGCGGCGGCCGGGGCCGGGCGCGGGGCGTTCGGG
>JAEDMN010000224.1 GCA_016302985.1 Kiritimatiellia bacterium
AGAAGCGCGGCAAGCCGTTCACCTATGACGTGATTTCGGTCTTCCGGCTGCGCGGGCTGTCCGAGCCGGCCGCCCGCAAGGTCGTGTCGGGCTACATGGGCGAGGGATTCCCGGTGCGGATTCTCCGGGTCGAGGACGGCGTCCTCGTCGTCGGGACGCTCAATCCCGCGGGCTTTCTGAACAAGCTGCGCCGCGACGTCGGCGCCGTGCCGGGCGAGGACGGCAACGTCGACCTCGTGCCGGGCGCCCGGGTGAGCGCGGAGCCCGGCATCCGCCGGGGCGGGAGGGCGGCCATGGCCGTTCCGTGAACGCGATTGGAAATGACTTTCTAACGAAAAAACGAGGAGTCCAGTGATATGAACGCCATGTGCAACATCCTTGCGGCCCTGTCGCTCGCTGCGCTCGGAACGGGAGTTTCCGGCTGCATGACCGCGACCCGGGAATACGCGCCCGGAGAGGTGCGCCAGACGGTCACGGCCTTTTCCGAGGCCAACATCCAGAACGCGGTCAGGACGGCGGTTTCGAGTCTCTACGCGCTGGACCGCATCAAGATCCAGGCCGGCGCCAACCGCGCGGTCGTGGTCGTCGAGGACGTCCGCAACGACACGAATTCCCGCGGCCGCGATGCCGGTTCGCTGGCCGAGGCCCTGGGACAGTCCCTCCGCGAGGAGCTCACGAACGGCGGCAAGGTCGTCGTCTACAACCGCGAAGCCGGACAGTACGCCACGGTGAAGGTGACGCCCCAGTACGCCCTGCGCGGGCGCCTGACGCAGCGGAACCTCCGCCAGGACGACGGCGACATCCAGATCGAGTACAATCTGAACCTCACGCTGACCGACCTCCAGACCGGTCTGGAGTTCTGGCAGAAGCGCGTGCACATCGGCAAGCTCGCCGACGCCCGCAACGCCATGTGACGAGGCCCGCGCCCATTCACCGACCCACCCATATGAAAGGAAGAACGCAGATGAAGACCAAGGTTATCGCCGTCGCCGTGCTGCTCGCCGGCATCTCGCTGTTCGCGCAGGATTCCGTCCCCGCGCCCGCGGCGCCCGAGGCCGCAATCGCCTCCGCGGAAGCCGCCAAGGTCCAGTCCGACGCGGCCGCGGAGGTCAACAAGGCCGTCTCGACGCACGTCAAGGTCTCCGCCAAGTCGCTGGTCGCCGACGAGATCAAGGCGTACTGCGAGGAGGTCGGCATCACGATCGGCGAGGTGACGCCGAAGGACGCCATCTACCTGAAGGGCGTCGAGCGCGTCAACGAGCGCGCCATGAGCCCGAACTTCGTCCGCTCCCGCACGATGGCCTACGAGAAGGCCTACCACAAGGCGGTGGCCTCCTACGTGATGGACAAGTTCGGCGCCGAGTCCATCGAGCAGTTCAACACGTACTTCCGCGACGAATCCTCGGACCGGCTCCAGCCCGCGGCCGACGCCAAGTCCACGGTGGAGCGCATCGCCGAGAAGACGCAGCAGCTCGCCGAGGCGAAGCTGGACGAGGGCCTGCGCGCGCTGGGCGTGACCCCGGAGGGCTCGCTTGCGCAGAAGCGCAAACTGGCCGAGGACACCATCGTCCGGAACTCGATGCGCAATGCCGTGGGGTCCTCCGCCGGCCTGCTGCCCGTGCAGACCTTCGAGGGCTGGAACGAGGCGGGGCAGTACGCCGTCGGCGTCGTGATCCGCGGCGGTGTCGAGACCGAGACGATCGCCGAGTGCCTCCGCGCGAAGAAGCGTCCCGCGCTCGTCCGCCCCGAGGCCGGGATCAGCGTGAAGGAAGCGATGCCCTCCGACGAGGAGCTCGTGTCGCAGTTCGGCGTGCGTCTGTTCTTCGACCGCAACGGCGCGCCCGCGCTGCTGAGCTTCGCACAGTGGGGGTCGGCCTACACGGGAACCGACGCGGATGCGGCGGAGGACGCCCTGGACCACGCGATGGTGCAGGCCGAGGCGCTCGCGAACGAACAGCTGACGGCCTTCATCAACAGCTCGATCGCGGTCAAGGAGAGCTCCGAGAAGGGCGAGACGAAGGCGAGCGACGCGCTGTTCGACGCCAACGGCGTGCCGAGCGAGCAGAAGACCATGGCGTTCGTCGACCGCGCGATGAAGGAGTCCGCCATCCGCGGCACGGACACGCTGCGCGGCCGCAGCACGGTCGCGAAGAAGGTGGTTGTCCACCCCGCCAACGGACACAAGCTGGCCGTCTGCGTGCGCATGTGGAGCTTCGGCCAGTACGACGCGATGACCCGCATCGTCGAGAAGCCGAAGGCCCCGCCGTCCGCGGTGCAGCCTCCTGCCGGGGGCACGCCGGGCACCCGCCGCGGCCGCAGCTACGACTTCTAACCGGTGTCCGAAGGGCAATCCAGAGGGCGAGATCGACATGAAGAGAACGTTAGTACTACTGGTGGCCGCGGCCGTCCTCGTCCTGGACGTCGCTGCGCAGACGGGCGAGGTTGCCGTGCGCGCCACGGGCGTGGCCGCGAACTACCGCGCGGCGGTGAACGAGGCGCTGGTCGGCGCGCTGGAGCAGCACGACGGCGTCGCGCTCGACGCCACCGAGCGCGTGCAGATCACGCACAGCGACGCGTCCACGTCCGAACGGGTGAACGGAACCCTGGACGACCGCGCCAAGCTCGAGATGAACGACGCGATCACGAAGGACATGCAGAAGTGGGCGAAGGGCCGCATCGCCGGCTACACGGTGCTGTCCGACCAGGTCGTGGACGGGAAGTGCCGCGTCGAAGTGGAGGTCCGCTTCGCGGGCCCCCATGTCGTCGGCCGGGATCCGAACGCGCTGCGCCGCCTGGCGGTCAGCCCGTTTTCCGTCCGCAGCGCGACCTTCGGATGGAACGGCCAGGCGGTTCAGTCGGTGGAGTGGAGCGTCGCGTTGGCGAACCAGCTGAACGAGCGTCTGACGCAGACGCGCAAGTTCACCATGCTGGACCGCGCGTTCGGCCATGAGGTCGACGCCGAGCTGGCCCGTCTGGGCGCCGCCAACGCGGCGCCGGGGGACGTGGTCCGTCTGAACCAGAAGCTGGGGGCCGACTACCTCGTGGTCGGCGAGGTCACGTTCAACGACGTGCTGCCGCCGACGGTCCACCCGGTCACGGGACAGGCGCTGCCGCGCGCCGCGACGGCGTTCGCGGAGGTTTCCTACCGCGTCCTGCTCGCCCCCACGGGGCAGCTCAAGTGGATGGACACCGTGCGTCTCGACGCGGCGGCATTCCCCGCGGCGGACGCCCGCACGTTCATCTCCCGCACCGCCGAGGCCGCGGCCGCGCAGATCTGCGAGGGGATGATGGCGAACATCCTGCCGTTCGAGGTCGTGAAGGTCGCGGACGGGACGCTGGTGATCGGGGAGGGCGGCAAGCAGCTGCACGTCGGCGAGCGCTTCACCGTGTGCGCGCTGGGCGAGGAGGTCCGCGACACCCGCACGGGCGAGGTGATCGACGCGCTGGAGACCCCCGTCGCGACGGCCGAGATCGTCTCCGTCGGCGCCAAGCTCAGCTACGCGCGCGTGATCGAGGGCGACGTGGCGAAGATCGCGGTCGGAGCGCGGCTGCGCCGCGTCCCCGTGCCGGCGGTTCCGCCGCCTCCGCCTCCGCTGACCACCACCGTGCGGCCCAACGGCACGGGCGGCGTGGTCACGCCGTTCTGAAGCGCATCGTCTAGGGAGCCGTGAAGATGAAGCATCTGGAATGTATCCTCGCCTCGCTCGCGCTCGCCGTCTGCGTCGGCTGCCGCACGACGGAGGAGGTCCTGCACGACTACGAGGCCAACGCCACGGTCGGCAACTACGCCGCGCTGCCCGGGGAGGTCGCGGAACTCGCGGACGGGAACGACGACTCCCGCCTGCTCTGGAACCTGATGGCCGGCAGCGGATACTACCTCATGGCGGACGGCGCGAACGCGCTCGCCCGCTTCGACCGCGCGGAGGACGCGTTCCAGAAGAACGACCGGGAAAGCGTCTTCGCGACGGGCGGACAGGGTGCTCTGGCGATGATGACCAACGACCGGAGCTTTCCGTACGCCGGAGGCGGTCTGGACCGCGTCTTCACCTGCCTGTACAAGGCCATCGACTACATGTGCGCAGGAGATGCCGCCGCGGCGCGCACCGAGCTGAACCGGTCCGCACAGCATCAGGAGAACTGGCTGTGGGAGCGCCGCAAGGACCTCGACGCCGCGCAGAGGAAGATGGAGGCGGACGCCCGCGCCTATGCGGGCTCGCAGCAGGAGAAGCCGGTCGGGAACTGGGCCGAGCAGGCCGGCGGCGTCCTTGCCGACGCGTCCTTCGCCGCGCAGGTCCGCGAGAAGTGCGCGTTCGACCCCGCGGTCTCGGGCGACCTGTCGAGGCTCTCCGCCGCGGACTACATGAACGCCTACGCCGAGCACGTGTGCGGCGTCTTCCGCTGGCTGAACGGCGACGACGCGCGGGGCTATCTGAAGGACGTGGCGGGCCTTGTGCCCGGCAATCCGACGTCCGCGCGCGACTTCGCCGACGTGGAGCGCGGCGTCAAGCCCGTGGACCAGGTCTGGGTCTGGGCCGAGGACGGCCTCTGCCCGTGCCGGGAGGAGTGGCGCCTCGACCTGCCGCTGGCGTTCATGCCGTACGCGGGGCGCTACGTGCTGTACGCGGGCATGGCCCTGCCCTATCTCCGGGAGCGGACCTGGGCCGCCGTGAACTGGAGCGTGCAGGCCGGGAACGTCGCCACGCCAATGGCCGAACTGTCCAGCGTCGACCGCCTGGTGAAGACGGAATACGACGTCTACATGCGCGGGGCGCTGGCACGCGAGGTCACGCGCACCGTGGTCAAGGTCGGGGCCCAGATCGCGCTGGGCTGCGCGGCGGACAACACGGGGGATTCCAACCACGCGGCCTGGCTCCGCTTCGCCCAGATGGGCGTGGCGACCTGGGCGGCCAGCACGACGGCCGCGGACCTGCGGAGCTGGACGGCCCTGCCGAAGACCGTGAAGACCGTCCGCATCGACCGTCCCGCGGACGGACGGATCCTCGTCGTCGCGGACGGACAGGCCGTTCCTCTTCAGGTCCCGCCCGGAAACTCGATGGTCTTCGTGCGCAAGCCCGGCCCCCAGGCGGCCCCCGTCGTCAAAATCGCGACATTCCGGTAGCGCCCTGTCAGAACGGCGTCCCGCGGACGCCTAGACAGGCTGTGGACATCACAC
>JAEDMN010000225.1 GCA_016302985.1 Kiritimatiellia bacterium
CGTCTTTTGTGGTATCATGCGTACTAGTTGTGCCGCACAACGAGACAGAGTATATACCAAGTTTGGGACATGTGCAAGTACCAATCTTGGGATTTATCAAAAAGATTCTAGGATTGATATGACGGCCATTGGAGAGAGACTGGAAAGTGCGCGTGGAAACATGACGCAACGGCAGTTTGCATGCCTATTGGGAGTACCTTTAACTTCTTACACAAACTGGCTCATGGGGCCCAGTTCTCCGAAGATGGAATACATCATCCAGATTTGCACCAAACTTGGTGTCTCCGCCGACTGGCTGCTGGGTCTGCCGGACCGTTCCGGGGGCGCGGTGGTGACGGGATCCTCGGGCGTGGCGATCGCCACGGGTGGCGGGAGCGCCACCGTCTCGACCCCGCAGCCGTCCTGCCAGACGTGTCCCTACAAGGCCCTTGCAGAGGCCCTGAAGAAGGTGCAGGCGATGTGAACGGAGAACGGCCGTGAACGAACAAGCTCCGAAGCACTACGGGAAGTACGACGTCGAGATGGCGAAGGTCGCAAGGGACGTCGAACGTTCCGCGAACGTCCGGGCCAACATCAAGGCGTTTCTCAAGTACGGTTCGCAGACGGCGTTCGTCGTCTGCTCGACCATCTGCGTGTTCACCGTCTCGCAGCAGCTGCCCGCCGTGCTCGACCGCCTCGCCGCGGTCATACGCGAGTGGCGCATGGCGGAAATCACGCACGCGGCCGTGACGCTCTTCCTCGCCGCCGTGGTCTGGCTTCAGCGCCGCCGGGTCAAGCGCTTCACGAAGAAGACAGGTGACATGCGCCACCAATTGGAGTACAATGACCGGGTCAACGACAGAAGCGGCCTGCGCCCGGACGGGACGGTCGCGGAAGACGACGCGGAGGATTGACCATGTCTGCCATCATCCAGTTCACAGTCTGGCTCGTTGCGTTCATGGCCGTGTGGAGGCTGTGGAAGCGCACGGTGAGGGATTCCGTACGGGACCGCCTGTTCGACCTGCGCGACGAATGGCGCGCGCACTGGGCCGACGCCGGCCTCGACATGTCGCATCCGCACTACGGCTACATGCGGAACGAAATCAACTCGTATCTCCGTTCGACGGCACAGTGGCGCATGCTCGACAGCTGGTACCTCGCGAAGAACCAGAAGCGGATCAACGCCGTCGTGGCCGAGTACCGCCAGCGCCGCAAGGTCGTGCCGGCCGCGCCGGACTCCGAGACGTCCGCCATGGCCGTGCGGATGCGCGCGGACGCCGTCGAGAGCCTTCGCGCCTACATGCTGCTCACGAGCGTCGCGATCTTCCCGCTCGTCGTCGTGGTCTTCGCCGCGCTCGCGGTCAAGACGCTGACCTGGGACAGCGCCCTCCGCCGGGCCGTCGCATGGGTCGGGAACGCCGTCCACGTCGGGCGCAGCTCCGTCATCGAGAACGCGGTGCTCATCGGTGACGGTCAGTTCGCGGCCGCGATGTAGCCGCTCCTGAACCTCACCCGGCAACGGCTTGAAGACGCCCCTGCGAAGGGGCGTTTTCTTCGTCCTTTTCAGGCCCCCGAAAAAGTGGCCGTTTTGGCCATTTTCAAAAGTGCTTTTTTCCGACCCCCCGAATTTCCAGGGATTTCTGGGTGTTTTTTTCCAAAACGGACACCGTGGCCGTTTTCCGCGCGCGCGCGCGCGAGGGGAACGCGCATATTTCGCACCGCTGGATTAAGTTCTGGACGGACCTGTCCTATACTGCCCATCGTCCGCCGGCGGAGGGCGGGTCTCTACCTCTCCCCGTCCTCCGCGCGCCGGTCGGATCCGCCCGTGCCCAACCCTCTCCAAGCCGCGGCGGGTCCCTCCGGCCCCGGCGGGCGCCAACACGAGGAAAGGAACGGATGGACGGACTTCAGTTGACAATCGGGGGCGCGGCCCTCACCACGATCGGCGGCGTCATCGGCGCCCTCGTGAAGGCCTGGTGCTCGCGCAACCAGCGCACCGAGATCTCGCCGAACCCGCTCGTCCAGGAGCAGTCCTCCCAGCAGGCGCTCTGGAAGAAGAACGAGGCGGACCACGCCGACATCTTCTCGCGGCTCCGCAAGGTGGAGGCGGAGACGGCCGCGCAGCGCGCCGACATCGAGAACGCGAAGGTCATGCAGGGGCGGATGTTCGAGATGATCTCCGCCCTGTACGACCGCATCATCGGAGGGAAGAAGCGGTGAAGAAGTCCATCCTCTACGTGCTCCAGCAGACCGGGCGCCGCCCGCTCTCGCCGGAGGCCATCACGCGCAGCGTGAACGGCTACCTCGACGCGCCCGCCACGGTCGAATGCGTGCGGGCCACCCTCGGCGAGCTCGAGGCGCAGGGCTTCGTGCAGCGCCGGGCGTCCGTGCTCGATCCCGCCGACCTCGTCTGGCTCGCCACGAAGGCCGGCATGGAGGTCTCGACCCTGTGAGGAAGCCGAACGTCCAGAGCCCCCTCGACCAGCTCGCCGAGGACCAGCAGCACGAACTCTGGGAGCTGCTGAGGACGACGAAGTACGAGGACGCCGTCGACGAGGTCCGGGCGCGCTACGGCGTCAGGTCCTCGGTCTCGGCCCTGCAGCGCTTCTTCAAGCGGCGCGGACTCCAGGAGTCGCTGCGGGACAGCCTCGCGGCGCAGCGGGCATTCGAGAACTCCGCGGACGTGAAGACCCTCGAGAAGCACACGCGCGCGGCCGTGGTCGCGGCGATGTGGGAGGCGATCACCACGAAGGACGTCGGCAGCATCGTCGGGCTCGGCAAGCTGCTCGTCTCGATCGACAGCGGCGCGCGCGACGCCCAGAGCATCGCCCTGGCGAAGGCGAAGTTCGAAGCCGCCGAGAAGCGGCTCGCCGCCGTGCAGGACGCCGTCAACGCGGCGAAGAACGGAACGATCGACCCTGAGAAGGTCGCGGACGAGATCGACAGGATCCTCGGACGCCGGAAGTGATGGACACGAACGCCGACAGATACTTCCTCCCCTACCAGGAGGCCTGGATCAACGACGAGACCCCGCTCAAGATCGCGGAGAAGTCCCGCCGGGTCGGCTTCACCTACGCGTCGAGCTACCGGATGTTCCAGAAGTGCCTGCGGCGCGGGAGGGGGTTCACGCAGTGGGTCTCGTCCCGCGACCAGATGACCGCACAGGAGCTGATCAGGGACTACGTGCGGATGTGGTGCGAGCTCGGCAACGTCGTCGCCCGGGGACTCGACGGGACCGACGTGCAGGTCGTCGACCAGGACAAGGGCATCACCGCGTTCGTCTGCACCTTCAGGAACGGCGCGCGCATCGTCTCGCTCTCCTCGACGCCCGAGGCGTTCGCCGGCAAGGGCGGCGACGTCTTCCTCGACGAGGCCGATCTGCACCGGGACAGCGGCTCGCTCATCGACATGGCCTACCCCTGCATCATGTGGGGCGGCCAGCTCGAGATCGTGAGCGCCTACCGCGTGGACGGGTCGAAGGACACGCCCTTCGCGAAGATGGTCGCGGCCGCGAAGAAGGACAACCCGCAGCACGCGTCGCTCCACCGCGTCACGATCCACGACGCGATCGCCCAGGGCCTCGTCGAGAAGATCAACGCGAAGACGGGCCGCAGGCAGACGCGCGAGGAGTTCCTGAAGCAGACCCGCGCCGGCGCCCGCACGCGCCAGGCGTGGGAGAGCCAGTTCGAGTGCAAGGTGCAGGACGCGGGCGGCAAGCTGCTTGCAACCGCCAAGTACGCCGCGTGCGAGCTGCCGGCGGAGGAGATCGCGGCCATCGAGGCGGCGAACCCGAACGCGCCGCGCTACGCCGGCTACGACGTGGCCCGCCACAGGCACGCGAGCGCCTGGCACGAGTACATCCGCCTCGGCGTCACCCTCTACCTCGTCCACCGCGAGACCTTCCACGACACGCCCTTCGACGTCCAGGAGAAGTTCCTGCGGGCGAAGATGTCCCGGAGCGAACGGCGGATCGTCCGCCTCGCGATGGACTCGACGGGCCTCGGCATGCAGATGGCCGAGAACATGGCGAAGGCCTTCCCGGGCCGCGTCGACCAGGTGAACCTCGAGAGCCACCGCCGGCACGAGCTGTGCATGCTCCTGAAGGACAAGGTGGACAACGCGCGGGCGATCTTCCCTGCGGACGAGGGCCTGCGCGAGGACATGACCGCCCCGACGGTCGTCGCCGCCACGAACGGCAACATCCGCGTGAACGTGCCGGAGTTCGTCAACGCCGAGGGCGAGACGAGCCACGCCGACGAGTTCATGGCGTCCGTCCTGGGCGTCAGCGCTGCGGACGCGGGCGGGGAGAGCTTCGATCCGATCGTGCCGGTACGCCACATCAGACAGGACAAGAGGACGCTGTGAACACGACCAGGGACAGAACACGCGCATGGCTTGAATGCGTGAACCCGCTCGCGGGGCTCTCAATCTCGAGCGCCCAGGGCATCTTCGACGCGGCGCGCGGAACTGGGAGCGCTCTGCTGCAGCGCGTCTACGCAGAGATCGAGGCCTCCGACCCGATCCTGATGACGTGCGTCGACAGGCGGGCCTCCGCCCTCGCGGGCATGGGCTGGCGCGCGACCGCGCGGGCGGAAGCGAAGGACAAGGGGCTCGCGGAGGCGCAGCGCGTTGCGATCGCCGAGCTTGCGAACGGCATCGACAACCTGGACGAGGCGGTCGAACACCTCGACGGCGCGTTCTTCCGCGGCTTCGCCCACGTCCAGCCCGTCTGGGACGAACGGGGCGGCGGCGTCCGGCACGTCTACCTGCTCGACTCCTGGAACTTCCTGCGCGACAGGGACGGCGTCTGGTACTGGAATCCCGAATGCAAGACGTCTGCAGCCGGACTCGAGACAATCGAGGACGCGCGCCTCGTCACCGTCACGCGCCCCCGAGCGATCGACTACCCGGCGATGAAGATCCACATCCGCAAGTCCCTCGGCGAGAGGGACTGGGGACGATTCGTCGAGCGCTACGGCCTGCCGCCGGTCGACGCGGTGATGGGGCCGACCGCCACGGAGGAGAGCGTCGGCAAGTACGTGGAGGCCGTCCGCGCGGCCCGCGAGGGAGATCCCGCCGTGTGGCCGAACGGCACCACCGTGACGCGCGCCGAGGGCGCCCGCGGCCAGGACCCGTTCTCCGCGTTCATCG
>JAEDMN010000226.1 GCA_016302985.1 Kiritimatiellia bacterium
GCGCTGTCAGGCCGGTGGCGGGACGGCATGTTCGGTTTCACCCCGATATAAGGAACGAGGTTGCGGCGAATGAAGAGAATGCGCGGTTTTGGAGTGCGGGCGTGCTGCCTGGCGGCGGCCGCAGGCTCCCTGTTTGGCTGGGGGGCGGATCTGGAGGCTGGATTCAGGAACCCGCCCGCCGAGGCGAAGCCGCAGGTGTGGTGGCACTGGATGGCCGGGAACGTGACGCGCGCGGGCATCACGGCCGACCTGGAGGCGATGGCCCGCGTGGGCATCGGCGGCGCGATCCTCTTCGACGCGGGGCTCGGCATCCGCTGGGGCGTCCCGGAAGGGCCGCTCGTCTTCAATACGCCGGAATGGTACGAGACGGTGCGCTTCGCCGCGCAGGAGGCGAAGCGTCTCGGCCTGGAGCTCGGCATGGCGAACTGCAGCGGCTGGGCGAACTCCGGCGGACCGTGGAACACGCCCGAGCACGCGATGAAGACGGTCTGCTTCACGGCGACGCCCGTCGCGGGCGGCGCGCGGTTCGAGGGCGCGCTGCCGCAGCCGAAGGACGAGGTGGGCTTCTACCGCGACATCGCCGTCGTCGCCTTCCCCACGCCGGCCGAGGCGTTCGAGCTGAAGGACTGGACGTTCAAGTGCTTCTCGAACCCCGGGCGCAAGTACGACGTCCCCGACGCGCGCGTCGCGCCGGAAGGGGCCGTCGTCCGCCGCGCGGCGGTCGTCGACCTCACGTCCCGCATGAAGGACGGACGGCTCGTCTGGGACGCGCCCGCCGGGGCGTGGACGGTCCTGCGCGTCGGCTACAAGGCCCTGAACCGCCAGAACGGCACGGGCTCGCGCATGGGCAAGGGGCTTGAATGCGACAAGCTCTCGAAGGAGGCGCTGCGCCTCCACTGGGCGAACTACGTGGGGAAGACCGTCCAGGCGCTCGGCCCGGAACTCGCGGGGCCGAAGGGTTCGCTCAGGACCGTGCTGAACGACAGCTACGAGGTCGGCACGCAGAACTGGACGCAGGGCTTCGAGGCCGCGTTCGAGAAGCGCAACGGCTACGCGATCCTGCCGTGGCTGCCCGCCCTCGCGGGGCGCGTCGTCGATTCCGTCGCCGCGACGGAGCGCTTCTACCGCGACTTCCGCCTCACGGTGACGGAGCTTTTCGCGGAGAACTACGCGGGGGAGATGCGCCGCCTCGCCCACGCCTCGGGGCTGCGCCTCGCGATCGAGCCCTACGGCGAGATCCCGTCCGACGACCTCCTCTACGGCGAGCATGCGGACATCCCGACGGCCGAGTTCTGGGCGAAGCTCGACAGCCCGCACTGGGTGCGCCAGGCCGCGTCCATCGCCCACGCGAAGGGGCGGCGCATCGTCGCGGCGGAGTCCTTCACCACGAACGCGCGCGAGGGGCGATGGCAGAACACCCCGTGGAGCATGAAGGCGAAGTGCGACTGGGTCTACGCGGAAGGGCTCAACCGCATCATCTACCACCGCTTCGCGCACCAGCCGTGGACGTCGCCGGCGCGGCTGCCGGGCATGACGATGGGGCCGTTCGGCGTCCACTACGACCGCACGCAGACGTGGTGGGAGCTTGCGAAGGGGTGGCACCTCTACCAGCAGCGCTGCCAGTGGATGCTGCAGGAGGGGACGTTCGTGTGCGACGCCGCGTGGTACTGTCCGGCGGGCTACCTCTACATCAACTGGGGGCACAACCCGCACCGGATGCCCGTGCCCGTCGCGCCGGGCTTCACCTACGACTTCGTCTCGGGCACCTCGCTCGCCGAGATGACCGTGCGGGACGGACGGCTCGTGCTGCCGAGCGGGCAGGGCTATGCGTTCCTGATCCTGCCGGAGAAGGCCTTCGCGCTGCCGCCGGACGGCGTGCGCCACCTCGCGCGCCTGCGCGCGGCGGGCGCGACGGTCGTGCCGTTCGAGGAGGCCGTCGCCTTCATGAAGGCGCGCACGCCCGACTTCGCCGCCGAGGGCGGGAAGGTGAACTGGATCCACCGCCGCGCGGCGGGGGCGGACTACTGGTTCGTCGCCTCGCCGGAGACGGGGCCGCGCCGCGTCGTCTGCTCGTTCCGCATCGCGGGGCGCCGGCCCGAGCTGTGGGACCCGGAGACGGGGCGTATCGCGCCCGTCGCGACGTACGCCGTGAAGGACGGCGTGACGACCCTGCCGATCACGTTCGGCCCCTGCGCCTCGCGCTTCGTCGTCTTCCGCGCGCCCGAGACGGGGACGCCGCCCGCCACGCTGCCGCCCGAGGCGCCGCGCGTCGCGCGGGCGGTCGAATTCGCCCTCGTGAAGGCGGAGTACGGCGTCTTCGGCGACGCGGCGCATCCGCCCGCCGACGTGACGCGCCAGCTCGCCGGGGGCGTGCGGGACGGGCGGCTCGTCTGCGCGCGCATCCACCACAACGCCTTCCGCATCGCGGACCCGGCGGAGAACCGCGTGAAGACGCTGCGCGTCACCTACCGCGCGGATGGCGTCGAGAAGGTCGCCGCCGCGCAGGAGGGCGGCGCGCTGGAGCTGCCGTACGTGGACAATCTGCTCCTCGATCTGCCCGGCGAGCCGGTGGGCGAGCGGCCCGTCGCGGGCGCGTGGCACGTCGCGTTCCCGAACGGGTTCAAGCCGAACGCGCTTGCGCGGGGCGCGGAGGAGCGCGTCGTCTTCGACGCGCTCGTCGACTGGACGAAGCGCCCTGAGGAGGGCATCCGCCACTTTTCGGGGACGGCCGCCTACGCGCGGACGATCGACCTTGCGGGGCTGGCCGTCCCGGCGGGCGGGAAGGTGATTCTCGACCTCGGCGAGGTGCGCGACTTCGCCGAAGTGACCGTGAACGGGCAGACCTTCCCCGTCCTCTGGAAGCCGCCGTTCCGCGTGGACGTGACGGAGGCGGCGCGGCGCGGGCAGCCGCTCAACGTCGCGGTGCGCGTGACGAACCTCTGGCCAAACCGCCTGATCGGCGACGACTTCAAGGCGGAGGACTGCGATTTCGCGCAGGGGACGCTCATGGAGCGCCACCTCAACAGCTGGCCGGCGTGGGTGCTGGAGGGGCGTGAAAGCCCGTCGGGCAAGTGGACGTTCGCCACGTGGAAGCACTGGACGAAAGACGAGCCCCTGCTGCCGTCGGGTCTTCTCGGCCCCGTCGTCCTGCGTGCGGTGAAGTAGAATGAGAGCCCGCCTTCCTCTTTCCTTAGCGTCTCAATCATGGTACGCTTCTCATCTGTCAGGCGGTGATATTTCGGCGTCCCGGGTGGGATCCGCTTGGATGTCTTCATGTCCATACTTGCCTCCTTCGCCGGGCGGGGATTGGGTATAATTCGCGGAAAATTGAGGGAGCGATATGGAAGCGAAGCTGAAGGAGCGCCTTCTGGCCCTGACGTGGGACGAATTGCGAGAATGGTCGGATGCGCGGTCGGTCGAGCGCGGCAGGGGCTACCTGTCGCGCGTTGAGCCGCCTGTCCTGTTCCCGGACGGCGGACTCGTCGCCGAGGTCCATGGTTCGGATGACTACTACGCGAAGCTGCGGGTCGATGCGTCCGGCCGGCTGGAGGCGAGGATGTGAAGAAGTTCCTAATGTAACTTTCACAGAAAGTGAGTGTTGAATGAAAATCATTCGATTGTTGTGTTTCATTGTTGCATTGCCAATTTGCGGGTGTCTGACCAACTACTATGAGCAGTATTACGTCGATACCGCAGGACAGGTGAAAACGCCCCCTGCGCCGGGCGTTCAGTCTGTAGAACTAAAGATTGCGACAACAGAAGAGGATGTACTCAATTTGATTGAGGATGGATATGCTTCCATTGGGTACAGTTCCTTTACTGGCCCGTATACGCCGATGTCGTTGGCCGTGGACACGGCGGAGAAGCACGGAGCGTCATTGGCCCTTTTGGATATCAGATACAAGCAGACGAAACAGTACACGTCCGTCATGTTTCTGCCATCGTATTCAAGTTCATATTCGCATGGAACTGTTAGCACGTCGCATGGACATGGATCGTACTCGGGCACGACGACTACGACAACCCTGAATGCAGTTCCTGTACAGCGGGAGGTTGAAATCTATAGCCATGATGCGATGTTCTTTAGAAAGATCGATACGTCAGGATTGTATGGGGTCAAGTTGTTTGTCCCCAAGCGCTTGCCGACCGAGAAAGCAGATGAGCCAATACAGGTTCGCGTGATGGCTGTTTTCCGTGGGACGCAAGCGGAGCGCGATGGGATTAGACGCGGACAAATCGTCAAGGCTGTGAACGGGAAGGCCATTCGTACGCGAAGGGATGTTGCTGCGTTTGCGAACGCGCCTGAATTGATTACGAATGTGGAGGTGGCAGATGAAAAGTAAGGCATTTGGGCCATTGCTCTTGTCTCTTGCTTTGTTGGGCGGCTTGTCCGGGTGCGTGATCTGGGACGCCGGCTATACCGAAAACAAGCCGGTTTCACGGTATGTGGTGCCGCCAGCCGATAAGTTTCCGATCACGTACAGCGTGTCCATGAGCGCGGAACGTGACGATGTTTTTGCATTGCCGGAGGTAAAGGGACTTCGCAAAAAGATTGAAGATGCTTTGTTGGCTACGGGCATGTTCTCGGAAGTTTCGTATGGAGCCAAGGGGGGACAGGATTCTTATCACATCGACTTCTCATTCCGACAGTCTGGGTTGCGCGAAGACCAATCAAAGGAGGTCGGGTTTCTCGCTGTGTATACGCTCTTGCTTGTCCCCACGGGTGAGGTCTTAACATTTGACGGGTCGGCGGTGTTGTCGCTACAGGGCAAGCCTCTCTATTCGACGGCAAAGGCAGAGGAAATCCGCTGTCTGAATTGGCTTCCGTTGGCGCCGATCGGCTTGTTCATGAACTCTTGGACGGTGTGGAATGCCCTGGAAACGGGGTCGGTCAATGCTCTTTGCGAGGCGATTTCACATGAGCATAAGCGCCGTTATCTGAAAGATTCGGACATTTTTGAAATTGTCCCGGAGTAACAGTATTACAGGCAGGATGGTCAAAGGCCGTTTCATAGAGAGAAGCGTTAGTACAGGTGTCCGAATTCGGACGTGGGATTTCGCGTCGGATCGTTCCGAAGCGAAATCCTATGTCCACGC
>JAEDMN010000227.1 GCA_016302985.1 Kiritimatiellia bacterium
CCGCGCCCGCGCCGGAGGAGAAGAAGCCCGCGGCCGCGAAGGAGGACGGGGAGCAGGACGACGGGGATTCCGACACCACGCTGCCGTCCGGCATCCGCCAGTTCGCCGAGGTGTGGGCGGACGTCTACGCGTGCCGCGCGGCCGACATCCGCGTGCAGGGCAGCGTGCAGGTGCTGCTGCTGAAGGCGGCGAAGGCCGAGAAGCTGACGAACGAGGACGAGGAGACCGTGCGCGCGCTCGGCAAGCTCTCGACCCAGCTCGTCGAGGGCCTCGACCAGATCAAGTCCATGAAGTGCGTCGAGCTGGCGCAGCGCAAGGTGAGCGCGATCCGCCAGAAGTCGGTCTCGCTCGTCCGCACCGCCAAGGACCAGATCCGGCGCATCCAGGACAAGGCGGAGCGTGCACGCAAGGCGGCCGAGGAGAAGGCCCGCCAGGAGGAGAAGGCGAAGCGCCTCGCCGCCGAGAAGAAGGAGAAGTCCGAGGCGGAGACGAAGCTCGCGAAGGAGTCCTTCGAGCGGATGGTCTCCTCGCGCCTCAGGTACCTCGAGTGGGACAAGGCCCTGAGCGACCTCCGGAAGGTCTACGACGGCGACATCACGACGCCGGACGGCCGCGAGGAGATGCGGGCGCAGATCTACAAGGTCGAGTGCATGCAGGCCTTCCACAAGCTGCTGATCGAGGCGCTGGGCAAGTTCTGCAAGGAGGGCGAGCGCGACGCCAAGGAGTTCTTCAAGTTCCGCGACGAGACGGTGGTGACGGCCGTCGACGAGAAGGGCCTCACCCTCCGTCCCGTGAAGTACGTGAAGGGCAAGAAGGTCCAGGACCGCGAGCATGCCGTCGAATGGCGCCGCTTCTACGGCAAGCCCGAGCATGTCGGCAAGATGAGCCAGCTCATCAACAGCCTCGCGCTGCAGGGCCGCGACACGCTGCACACGCCGCCGCTGCCGTGGTCCCGCCAGATGCTGGGCGCGGCCCTCACGCTCCAGCTCCTCTACACCGAGGCCAAGGGCGCGGCCGACTTCGCGCCGGTGCTCGTGAAGAAGGCGGCGAAGGAGTTCGAGGACTGCCAGAAGTGGGTGAAGAAGTGGTGGCCGGACCTCGACCTCGAGGCTGAATAAGGGGGCTGAAATGAGCAGACTGACTGGACTCGACATCGGCATCATCGTCGCGTTCCTCCTGAGCGTGATCGTCATCGGCGCCTGGGCGGCCAAGCGCGCGTCGAAGAGCGCCGAGGACTTCTTCCTCTCCGGGCGTTCGATGCCCTGGTGGCTGCTGGGCGTCTCGATGGTCGCCTGCACCTTCTCCTGCGACACCCCGAACCTCGTGACGGACCTCGTCCGCACCCAGGGCGTCGCCGGGAACTGGGCCTGGTGGGCCTTCCTGCTCACGGGCATGCTCACCGTCTTCGTCTACGCGAAGCTCTGGCGCCGCAGCGCGCTCTCGACCGACCTCGGCTTCTACGAGATCCGCTACGCCGGCACGCCCGCGAAGGCGCTGCGCGGCTTCCGCGCGGTCTACCTCGGCCTCGTCTTCAACGTCATCGTGATGGGCACGGTCTCGCTCGCGGCGATCAAGATCGGCGCGACGATCTTCGGGCTCTCGCCCCTTGCGACGCTCGCCATCGCGCTCGCCTCGGTGGGCGTCTACGCGACGCTCGGCGGCCTCACGGGCTCCATCTGGGCGGACTTCTACCAGTACACGGTCGCGATGGTCGGCGCCGTCGCGGCGGCCTACTTCGCCGTGAAGATGTGCGGCGACGGCGGGACGGGCGGCACGCTCGCGGAGCTCTTCCGCAACCCGGCCGTCGCGGGCAAGCTCTCCATGGTCCCCGCCGTCTCCGGCCCCGGCTGGAAGTCGACGCTGATGACGGTGCTGATCCTGCCCGTCGCGGTGCAGTGGTGGGCCACCTGGTATCCGGGCGCGGAGCCGGGCGGCGGCGGCTACATCGCGCAGCGCATGCTCTCCGCGAAGGACGAGAAGAACGCGGTCGGCGCGGTGATGCTCTTCAACTTCCTCCACTACGCGCTGCGCAGCTGGCCGTGGCTCATCGTGGCGCTCGCCTCGCTCGTGGTCTTCCCGGACCTCGCCTCGCTGCAGCAGGCCTTCCCCGACGCGGCGGCGCAGTTCGTCAAGGACGACATGGCGTACCCGGCGATGATCTCCCGCCTGCCCGCCGGCTGGCTCGGCCTCGTGGCGGCCTCGCTGATCGCCGCCTACATGTCGACGATCGCGACGCACCTCAACTGGGGGTCCTCCTACCTCGTGTCGGACTTCTACGTCCGTTTCATCGACCCGAAGGCGGACCCGAAGAAGCAGGTCTTCATGGGCCGCGTCTTCATGCTCGTGCTCCTGCTGGGCTGCGCGGGCATGGCGCTCGTGCTCCAGAACGCGAAGGGCGGCTTCGACCTGATGCTGCAGGTCGGCGCGGGCACGGGCCTCATCTACATCCTCCGCTGGTTCTGGCACCGCCTGAACGCCTGGAGCGAGATCTCCGCCATGGTCATCTCGTTCCTCGTGGCGTGCTTCTTCCAGTGGGGCGCCCCGGCATGCGGGCTCGAGGGCTGGCTGACGTCCGGCTGGCGCGCGGAGTGGCTCAACCTCGGGGCCTGGAAGCTCGTGCTCGGCGTGGTCTTCACGACCCTCGGCTGGCTCGCGGTGACGTTCGCGACGCCGAAGGAGCCGCAGGCGACGCTCGACGCGTTCGACAGGCTGATCCACGCGGACCTGAAGGAGCTGCCGATGGGCGTGCTCTGCATGGTCTTCGGCTGCCTCGCGGTGTGGAGCTGCCTCTTCGGCTGCGGCTACCTGATCTACGCCGTCGGCGGCACGAACGGCTACGGGCTCGGCCTCGGCCTGCTCGCGCTCTCCGCCGTGTCGACCTGCGTGCTGATGAAGCTCGTCGGCCGGACGAAGCTTTCCTGAAGCGCATTTGAATCGAAAGGAACGGAACATGAATAGACGTGAGTTTATCGCCGCGGGCGCAGGTGCGGCCGTGGTGGCCCTGACGGCCGGATGCGCCACGTCTGGCGCGACATGCAAGAAAGGATGCTGCAAGATGACGAATGCCGATTTCTACAAGGACGGGAAGTTCGACGGGGCGAAGGCCAAGGAGGCCTACTTCGACCTGATGCGCAGGTTCGGCTACCCGGTCTTCAAGTCCTTCACGGACGAGAAGTTCATGCTGGAGCAGACGAAGCAGACCGCCAACACCCAGTACCTCGGCTTCTGGGCGCTCGACTTCGGCAAGAACGACTTCATGAAGTACGGCATGGGCGGCGTGATCTGGGTGGACGAGGTCAAGGAGGAGTACTTCGGCCACGACATCTTCCTGCTGCCGCTGCAGTCCATCCCCGAGCACAGCCACGTCGCGCAGAAGATCGACGCGAGCGTCTGCCAGGACCGCTGGACCGGCCAGAAGTTCGACAAGGAGCTGCCCGCGAAGATGGAGAGCTGGCTCGTGCGCAACGGCTGGGTCTACTCCTTCTCCGAAGTCGGCGAGCCCAACCTCGACAAGTTCCCCGAGGCGAAGGCGAACCTCTCCGCGCTGCTGTTCGACCACAAGGCGAACAAGCCGACGTTCCTGAAGTCGCTCCACGTCGAGAAGTGGGAGGCGGACGGCATCGCCCACAAGCTCCCGAAGACGGGCAGCTGGCACTTCATGATGGGCGGCACCGAGGGCGCGATCGTCTCCGAGTTCGCGAACTTCCACGACAGCAAGTGCAACCGCTTTTCGGTTCCCGGCGTGATCTTCTAAGCGCGCAGAAAGGATAGTCTGACCATGGAAAAGACGTACATGCACACGGGCCTCCCCGTCGCCGCCAAGATGGACGGCATGAGCTACATGGAGAGCCTCAAGGTCTGGATCTGCAACAACGAGGAGTACAAGATCGAGTACCTCTACTGGGAGAAGGACACGCCGTGCGCCTACCGCATGGTCGCCGAGCCCCACGTGGCGTACAAGGTCGCCGACGTGCAGGCCGCGGTCGACGAGGCCGTCAAGGCCGGCGCCGCCGTCCTCCTGCCGAAGTTCTCCCTGGGCGGCACGTGCGCGATCGCGTACGTCGGCTACAAGGACGGCCCGCAGGTCGAGTTCTTCCAGGACTGACCCGGGGCGGACGCCCTGGACGGGGGAGGCCCGCCTCCCCCGCCCCCCCCTCAACAAGGAAGTGGAGATTCAGCTATGCCGATGAAGAAGTTCATGAACGATCCCGCGAACCTCACCAAGGAGCTCCTCGAGGGCCTCGCGGGCTGCTATTCCGACACGATCGACCTCGTCAGCGAGAAGATCGTCGTCCGCAAGAACCCGAAGGCCGCCGACAAGGTGGCGCTCGTCGCGTTCGGCGGCTCGGGCCACGAGCCGGCGATGCACGGCTTCGTGGGCGAGGGCATGCTCGACGCGTGCGTCGCCGGCGACATCTTCGCCGCCCCGGGTGGCGAGAAGGTCTACGAGGCGCTCGAGCTCGTCAAGCGCGATGCGGGCACGCTGCTCATCACGCTCAACCACAACGGCGACCGCATGAGCGGCTCGAAGGCGATGCGCAAGGCTCAGAAGGCCGGCCTCAACGTCGTCGAGATCGTCATCCACGACGACATCGCCCAGGGCCCCGACACCCCGATCGAGGACAAGCGCGGCCTCGGCGGCGTGATCCCGTTCATCAAGGTCGTCGGCGCGGCGGCCGAGGAGGGCAGGTCCCTCGACGAGATTGTCGCCCTCGCCAACAAGTTCAACGAGGGCATCGCGACGCTCTCCGTCGCCCTCAAGATCGCGACGCACCCGCAGAACGGCGGTGAAATCGGCGCCCTCGCGGACGACGAGATGGAAATCGGCATGGGCCAGCACGGCGAAGGCGGCGGCGGCATCACCAAGATGTGCACGGCCGACGAGACCGTCGAGAAGATGCTGCCCTCGCTCGTCAAGGCGACGAAGCTCGCCTCCGGCGACAAGGCGCTCCTCCTCATCAACGGCTCCGGCTCCACGACGACGATGGAGATGCTGATCTGCTACCGCAAGGCGAAGCAGATGCTCGAGGCGATGGGCGTCACCGTCCTCCCCGGCAAGTGCGACGAGCTGCT
>JAEDMN010000228.1 GCA_016302985.1 Kiritimatiellia bacterium
AACGGCCTGAAGGTGTGGCAGAACTACGTGATGGGCGTCGACGGCTCCGTTGCAGGCAACAAGCTGCTCACCGACTACGAGGTCGGCGGCGGCGCGGGTGACGGTGAGTGGATCACGGTGAAGACCCCGATTGCGGCGTTCAACCCGCCGACGGACAGCGGCATCACGGTGAAGTACCGCCTGCTCCGCACGATGACGCCGGACGACGCGACGAGCTGGCAGGCGTTTGGCGAGCTGAAGGACACGCCGTCGTTCCCGGTGGACATCGCCGGTCAGGAGGGCGACACGTTCTGGAAGATCGAGGTGGTCTTCCAGGGCGAGGCGGCGAACGAATAAGGTTTCGGAAAGGATCACGACAATGAAGAAGATCTTTGTTCTGGCGATGGGCGTGCTGGCCGGCGCGATGGCGTTCGGCGGCGCGCAGAACGACCTGCGCGTGACGTTCTGCTCCAGCGGCCCCGACCGCTACGCCGACGGCCGCACGGTGCTCGACAACGAGTTCTATGCCCTCGTCTGGGTGAAGGACGGGGCGACGTTCGCCGGTTTCGCGGCCGATGGCTCGCTCGTCGACGCAGAGGGCGGGAAGGTCCTGGTGTCCGGTCCCTGGGCCAAGGACGGCCGCTGCCGCTTCGTGGGGCTTCAGATCGACGCCGCCGAGGCGTCCGCCTATGCGAAGGGCGCGTTCCAGCTCTACCTGCTGGACACGCGCAACGCCGACGGGACGACGCTCTCCGCGAAGGCGGGCGTTCCCGGCGCGGTGAACGGCTTCGCCGCCGTCGCGGAGACGAAGGGCGACGGAAACGGCTATTCGAGCAGCCTCTCCGCGTCCGGTTCGATCAAGGTCGAGACGGTTTCCGCGCTGCCTCCGGGTGCGCCGCAGCCGCAGATCACGGACCTCCAGGTCGTCGACTCCCCGAACGGGAAGATGCTGAAGCTGAAGGTGAAGAACACGGTGCCGTACCTCCGCTACAACGTGGCGGGCGGCGAGACGCCGCAGAACATCGACGTCGACCATGTCGCCGTCGAGGGTGCCAACGGCGCGGCGACGAAGGACGGCGAGGTCGAGCTGTTCGTCCCCGCGACGGGCTCCGGCGCGTTCTTCAAGGTCATCCGCAACTAGGTGTTGAAACGTTGAAGCGGTGAGGGCTTGAAGGGGAAGCGCGGTAGGGACGGCCGTCCCAGCGGTCCCCGGAAGCCCGGCTCGAAGTGAACGATTTGATTGAGGTTGGAAGGAGAAAACAGATGAAGAACACGGTTCTGAAATTTCTGACTCTGGGTGCCGCATTGTGCGGGATGAGCGCGTGGGCGGGCGTGGGCGTCGTGGCGTCCGAAAAGATCCTGGCGGTCAAGCGCGTGTCGGGCGTCGCCGGCGCGGCGGCGGGCACGGAGGTCGTCGCGGCGGTGCCGTGGCGGAACGTGGCGGTGACGGGCGACGTCACGGTCGACCGCCTGGTTGCGACGGGCGTGGCCGTGGGCGACCAGATCGCCGCCTGGGATGCCACAGCCAAGACCTACTACACCTGGCTCTGGATCGGCACGGCGTGGGAGCCCGCGACGGACGCGGAGACGAACAAGACGGGGCCGGCGGCAAGCGGCTATACGCTGGCGCGCGGTCAGGCCGTGTGGTACAAGCGCGCGAATCCGTCCTCGGCCTATTCGCAGGTCGGCGGCTACGATCCGGCGACGGTCATGACGGCCGTCACGCAGGGCGGCGCGACGAGCGAGAAGAAGCCGGCGAACACGCTGCTGATCAACCCCTACGGCAGGGCGGTCGACCTTACGCAGATCCCCGGCGCATTGGGCGACCAGATTCAGACGCTCGCCGACAAGCAGGTCTACACCTACAAGGACGGCAAGTGGGGCACGATGCAGCTCGTGGAGATGGATTCTCCGTTCGGCACGGTGAAGAAGCAGCAGTTCGTCGCCGCAAAGGGATCGGTCGTGGTGCCTGCCGGCCAGGGCTTCTGGTACATCAGCAAGGGCGGTGCGCCGGCAATCGACTGGAAGGCGATCAAGGCCGGCGCGCAGGAGCCCGCTCCGGCGAGCTGACCGTAAACAGCGCCGCTGAAGGGCGGCTGGCAGCGAAGACACGCCGTCGGCGTGTCTTCGCTGGCTTTTTTCGGGAGCGTGCGACGGTTGGGCGCGCGGGTGGCCCGGACGGGGGCGTGGGACGGTTGAGACAGTTGAGACCGGTGGGCGTGAGACAGGTGGGCTCTCCGGTCTCACCCGTCTCACCCGTCCCACCCGTCTCATCCCACCCGTCTCACACGAACTCCGCAATTGTCCACTTTGCCGCGATTTGCTAGACTATGCGTTCCGCCTGAGGAGGGCTTCGGCCAGGGGAAAGGGCGGCATGCGAAGGGGATGTCCGAGCTTATGAAGAATGTCAGATTGACCATCAACGAAGTCAAGACGCTGCGGTTTCTCAGCGCGTCGGACCTTCCGGATCTCGTCATCGCCGCCCTGGTCGCGGTTGTCGTCGGCGGGTTGCTGTCCTTGTGGGCCTACCCGGCCATCCATCCGGACGCCTGGGGCGCGGCCGCCATCGCGGCGGGGGTGCGTCCGCCGGAAACGCCGGTCGCGGGGCTCTGGACCTTCATCGCGCGCGGCGTCTGCCACTTCCTCGGGCAGGAGGGCGCTTTCACGGCGCTGGGCGTCGCGGGCCGCGTCGCGGGCGGCGTCTTCGCGGGCCTCGTCTACCTGCTTCTGCGCGGCATCCTCGCGCCGCGGCTTGCGCTGGGGCCGCAGGAACTCGTGCCGGTCATGTTCCGCCTGCGGCTCTTCGCCGCGGCCGGTGCGCTCGTCTTCGCCTTCTCCGATTCCGTGTGGCGGTTGACGCAGTTCTTCTCGAACGACCTCTTCCACCTGCTGCTCGCGGCGCTGGCGCTCTGCTGCTTCGGCGTCTTCCGCCGCGGGGGCGGCCTGAGCTGGTACTGTCTCACCTACGTCTTCTCCGGTGTCCTCGCGGCGGAGACCCCGGTCGGCAGCATCTTCGCCTGCGCCTTCTTCGTCATCAACGAGGTGATGAAGTACCGGACCCGGCAGGCCAAGCGCGCCGTGCGCGCCTACGGCTTCGAGGACGAGGAGCCGCTGGACGAGGAGGGGGGGGAGCCCGCCGCCGAGGCCATGGGCGTCTCCACCGGCGTCGACAAGGGCGCAAAGGACGACTTCGACAAAGTGGCCGCGGTGTTCGACGACGAGGTGGAGGAGGAGGTCGACCGCGCCACGACGGGACTCGAGAACTGGGCGTTCGGCGTCTTCTTCTTCACTGGCTTCGTCGCGACGCTCTTCGTCGACGCCTGGGCGTTCCGTGCGCTGGGCGGCATGGGTGTGAAGAGCCTCGGCGCCTGGGACTACCCCGTCGCGCTCGTGAGCGCCTGGACGGGCCAGTTCCGCGCGGTGATCACGACGGACGACTTCCTGGCCGCGACCGCGCTTTCCCTCGTGCCGTTTGTGATCGCCTACGTCCTGATGCCGCTGGCGACCGCCTCGAAGAGCCGCCTCGCGTTTCCGCTGGGCTGGCTCATGCTCTTCCTCGGCCTGGCGGCCTACACGCAGCTGGGCCCGGTGTCGAAGCTCTGGTACTGGGCGTGGGACTACGGCCGGGCCTCGACGCCGTCCGGCGTCGTGCAGACCGTGCTGGCCTTCTTCGGCGCGGGCACGGTCGTGATCGCGCTGCAGACGGCCTGCTGCGGGTGCCGCAAGCGCGTGAAGGGCGTGGATACGCTGGCGCTCGAGGAGTCGCGCGCGCACGTGCTGATGCGCGTGTTCGGGTTCGGCGTTCTGGTCTGCTGCACGCTGGCCGTGCTGGGCGCCTCCACCGCGGGCCGTCGGCAGGCGCTGGTGCGCACGCGCCTCGGCCTGCTCTGGGACTACGTGAAGCTGACGGCGAACCACGTCAAGGATACGCGCTGGGTGTTCACGGACGGCTCCTTCGACGACGCGCTCGGGCTTGAGCTCCGCGCGCGCGGACAGCGCCAGACGGGACTCGTCTCGGTGATGTCCGGCCATACTCCGTACGAGACCTTCCTCCGCGTGCGCACGGCGCAGGACGCCGAGGACAAGCCGATGCTCGAGGCGGGCGGCGGCGAGGCGCTGCGCTTCTGGGTCAATGATAAGAACGAGCACCTGCGCGCGTCCGCGGTCCAGGTGGGCTTCGAGGCGCTGAAGCGCTGCCGCGACGTCCACCCGCGGCCGGCCGGCCTGGCGATGCGCGTCCCGTCGAGTCCGTCTGCGGCGCTCGCATTCGACGCCGCGGACGGGGAGGCCGTCGCGTTCTCCGACCTCGCGCTGCAGGTGGCCTCGCGCCCGGGTGGCGCCCTCGCGGGCTTCGACCGTTCGGTCGCCGAGAAGTTCGATTTCATGCTCTGGCGTCTTGCGCGCATGGCCGACCAGCGTGCGCTGGCCTTCGCCCGCCGGGACAACGTCCAGTCGATGGCCGAGCAGCGCGACCTCTCCCATGCGCTCGACCAGGCCAATCTTTCGGCACGCATCCTCGACGGCAAGCTCGAGCGGCTCAAGCCGGCGGAGGGCGTCGTCCTCACGCCGCGCGAGGGTCTGTGGGTGTCGCTCAAGCGCGCGGACTTCGATCTGGCGCGCCGGTACGCGGTCATGGTGCTGCGCACGCAGCCCCAGGACGTCGACGCGAACTTCGCGCTCGGCATGTGGGCGCTGGAGACGCGCGAATACATGCGCGCCGTCCGCTACCTGCAGGCCGTGCTGCGGCAGAAGCCGAACGAGCCGACGGTGCTGAACAACCTCGCGCTCGCCTACCTGAAGCTGAACTTCTTCACCGAGGCGCTCGAGCACGCCGAACGCGCGGTCGCGCTGTTCCCGTCGTCCGAGGAGCTGCGGCGCAATCTGGACCGCATCCGCAAGGCGCGCGACGAAGTCGCCGCGGAGGGGCGCGCGGAGGCCGCGAGCAAGAAGGACGAGCCGAAGAATGAGGACGAGGCGAAGTCCGTGCTGCAAGAAGTGGTCAAGCCCGTCAAAATCAAGGACGCCCCCCCCGCGCCGAAGAAGGACGCGAA
>JAEDMN010000025.1 GCA_016302985.1 Kiritimatiellia bacterium
TCATGCGCGAGGCCCTCGAAGAGGCCCGCGCCATCGCCGCCGAAATCAACCGCCTCAAGCGCGAGCGCGGCCTTGCGCGCGATGCCGCGCTCGTGGAAATCGCCCGCCTGAGCCCCGCCTACGCCGCGCGCTTTTGGCGCAACCCGCGAATTTCGCCCATTCTCGCCGCTGCGGGGGTTCGGGGGCAGCCGCCCCCGGCAGTTGAGGGCCTCCCCCGCTTCGACCGCCGCGCCTATATCGAGCTCGCCTTCACCGCCCCGATGCTGCGCACCATTCGCCATTACATCAAGCTCAACCCGGCGCGCAGGCTCTGGAAGCTCGCGCACCCCGATCGCTTTCTCTGCCACCCCAACATCAACGCGCAGCTGCTGAAGCGCCTGCCGCCGCGCCGCTGGCAGGGCATGGGCAATCTCACCCTGCTCGGCTCGCCCTTTCTCTTCCACGTGCGCCTCACGCTCAAGAAGAGCGTCGCCGAGCACGAAGCGGCCATTTGCGAGATCGTCGACAAGGCGAAGCATGGCTGGGTGCCGGTCTCGGGCTTCATCTCGCCCGGCGAAGTCGAGGCCCTGCGCCGGCTGAAGGCGACGCCCGGCACGCGCTTCATCAAAATGCTGCCCTGCGCCCTGCCGCCGCGCTACGATCCCTCGGCGGAAGATTCGCGCGAGCTCGCCGCCGACCGCCTGCTCATCCTCTCGGGCTTCGCCGACACTCCGGCGGTTCCCGCCCGCGACATTCGCAAGCATCTCGCCGCCTCGCACCAGTTCCGCGCCAACTGCCTCGCCATGAACGATCTCGCGGCCGCGCTCTGCGGTAGCGTAGGCGCGTAGCGCCCTCCGCAGGCGGGGTTCGGGGGCGCCCAACCAAGCCGTTCCCCACTCCCGACTTGATCCGACGAACTGCATTTGTCACCATGTGACTTCCCGCTCCCTCTCCCCGCGTCCCTGCTCCCTGGACGCCTACCCCGACGCGGAAAAGACGAGTGGCGCATCCCCAAACTCACATCTTAAGAGAGGCACCGGTAAGCCCAACACAAAACATGAATAGAGAATACGCCACGGAATGCACCGTGACGTGTTCCCGTATTTCGCTTTGTGTTAGAAAGTTACCAGTTTTCTCTTAAAGCTCCATACGCGAATCGCGTTCACTTTCCCTCGGCCTGCACCCCTTCAGGCGCTCATCCGAGGTCGTGCGACCGGCTCACAACCGATCGGTCAAACGGATTTCTCCCCGATGACATTGTCCGCGTGAAATTTCTTGACTCTTGCAAGTTTTGGCACAGCGGGCAATTACGGATCTCCGCCCAAACAGGTCCGGTCCGAACCGAAGCATCCCGTGCATCGGCGGACCGAGCCCGCTGAGGCGTCAGCGGAAGAGGTTCAGGAGGTCCTTCGAGGTGAAGGACGTGTTGGACGTGCCCTCGAGAAGATCGGCCGCCATGGCGTTCTTCTCCTTGTGCAGTTCGATGACGCGTTCCTCGACCGTGTCCACGGAAACCAGGCGGTAGATCGTGACAGGCTGTGTCTGCCCGATGCGGTGCGCACGGTCGGCGGCCTGGTTCTCCACGGCGGGATTCCACCACGGATCCAGCAGAATCACGTAGTTGGCCGCCGTCAGGTTGAGCCCCGTGCCGCCCGCCTTGAGCGAGATCAGGAAGAAGTCGCCATCTCCGCGCTGGAACTCCTCCACCAGACGTTCGCGCTGGCGCGTGGGCGTGGTGCCGTCCAGATACTTGCAGGTCCATCCATGTGTTTCGACGACCCTTCGTACAAGCGACAGATAGTCCGTGAACTGGCTGAACACGAGGGCCCGGTGGTGGCCTTCATGCAGTTCGCCCAGCAGATCCACCAGCGCCTCCATCTTCGCGGACGGCAGATCTGACTTGCCGAGAACGAGCGAAGGATGGCAGCAGAACCGGCGCAGGCGCGTGAGCTCCGCCAGAATTGAAATGCGGTCGTCCTCGTCCTTCGTCTCAAGAGAGGCCAGGGCATGAAGCCGGCAGCCCTCGTAGGCGGAGCGCTCGTCCTTCCCGAGATTGACGGACAGCGTGATTTCGGTCTTCTCCGGAAGATCGTCCAGAACCTCCCCCTTGAGCCGTCGCAGAATGAGCGGTTTGACGAGTTTCTTGAGTTCAGAACTGGCCTTGCCGTTTTGGACAAACCGCTGGGCGAACGACGCGGCCGGCCCCAACAAGCCCGGATTGAGGAAATCGAACAGGCTCCAGAGCTCGCCGAGACGGTTCTCGACGGGCGTACCCGTGGCCGCCACGCGGAAGCGCGCGGAGAAGCGCTTCACCAGATGCGCGCGCTTCGAGGCATCGTTCTTGATGGCCTGGGCCTCGTCGAGGACGAGTCCATTCCAGGCGCATTTCACGAGTTCCTCCTCGTGGAACAGGAGATAGCCATAGCTGGCGATCACGACATCGCCGGGTCGGGATTCGGTTCCCGAATCGTCACGCTCCATCGCGAGCAGAGGAACGAGCGTGGGCGCAAAACGACGGATCTCGCGGCGCCAGTTGCCACAGACGGACGCGGGCGCCACGACGAGCGAAGGACCGTCCTTCGACCGTTCCAGCAGCAAGGCGATGATCTGCAGCGTCTTGCCCAGACCCATGTCATCCGCCAGGCACGATCCGAAGCCGCAGGCGGCCAGGCGCGACAGCCAGCGGTAACCGTCCAGCTGATAGGGACGAAGTTCCGCCTGCAGCGTGCCGGGGACCGTTGGACGACGCGCCAGGACGGACCGGATCTCGGAGGCGCTCTTGGCCATCACCTCCGGAAGCGGAACCGCATCTTCGTCCGTCGCGTCAAAGGCCTTGTCCAGCATCGGCAGCGCCGCGCGCGGCACGTCCAGTGCGCCGCCCTTCCGGCGTCCGGCCGCGGCGAGCGCCTCCATCTCGCGGACCATCGACTTCGTCAGCGCCACGAAGGCCCCGTCGGACAGCCGCACGTAGCGTCCGGCGCGCGATGGCATGCCGGCCAGAACGTCCAGCACGTTGAGAACGCGGCCGTTGTCCAGCGTGAACGACCCCTTCACGCTGAACCACTCCTCCGCCGTGCGGCTCGATTCCAGCGCCACGCCGCTTTTCGGCGCGGACGCCACGTCCAGTCGCCGCTGGTCGATCCATTCCAGCGGAACGGCGGGGTCCAGCGCCTTCAGGGCGACCAAGGCGTCGAGCGCCTGGGCCAGATCGCCGATCCGCCAGGTGCACGTGCCATCGAACCAGTCGCCGAAGGCCGCCAGCGACTCGACCACGCGGGAGAACTTCTCGCGTTCCGCGGCGAGATCGCGCACGAGCAGATAGCTTCCCGTCGCGGTCGTCACGACCTTCTCGGCGAGTCCCTTTCCGGGATCCATCGCCACGGAGGAATTCTCCGCGACAGGCAGCACGACGCCACGAATCGTCAGGTCGGTTTCGTCGTAGTCCAGCCGCATGGCGAGATCGGTCTGGGCGGCCACGCGCGGCAGGTCGGCGACATCCTCGGCGGAGGGTCCGGCGAAGGGAATCACGGACGCCAGCGATTCCAGCACGTCTGTCGCCGCGGCCGCCCCCTCGCGCGGCAGAATGATATGTCCCTTGTCGCCAATCGCGTCAAACACCTTCACGATTCGCTTCACCGCCGGCGTGATGGGCACGTACTGGTAGCGTTCTTCGCCCTTCACCTTGCGGATGACGAAGGATTCGCGTGCCGTGAGTATTTCACTGGGAATGAACAGGTCGACTCCGCCATCCTCTGCGATGCGGGATTCCATCTGGCAGGGCACCTTCTCGAAGACGATGGGCGTCACGCTCCTCCGCACGGGATTGCCCCAGCGGTCGCAGATCTCCTCGTACCGCTCCAGATTCGGCAGTCCACACAACAACGCGAGAATCGTCTCGTTGACCTCGAGGTTGTCCCTATAAAACGGATTGACGTTCGCGTTGATCTGCGCGGCCAGCGCCTTCTCCCCTTCCGTCAGAAGAGCCTCGTAGCGTCCGGCGTTCAACTTGTGCACGTCCAGTAACCGTTCACCCTTTGTCACGGGGTCCGCCCCCACGACGCGGAGATAGGGCGCGATGTCCGTGATTTCGAAGCGATTGTCGCCGTAGTCGTCAATCGACAGCGACCAGACGATCCGCTTCCCGCTGTCGGAAGAAACCTTCGCCTCGTCGTCCCGCCGGATTTTCACGAGAGAATTCCGAAGCTGCCCCAGAACCGCCTTCCATTCCGGCTCGGGCTCCTCGCGCGGAAGAAGCCAGGTTCCTCGAGATTTCATTTCATCGAGGATGCCGCCAACGTCTTCGTCCTTGTAGGCGCCCACCAGAAGCGAGAGCCCCAGCCCCGCCAGATTCAGATAGCCATTCCGCGCGGCGACGTCAAATAGCAGCAGCAAACCCTTCACGGTCGGCAGGTGGCGGGCTCGCCCGACCGGCATGAGATGCCAGTTCCAGGCCAAGGGCAATGCCAGAACCGCGCTGGAAAGGTTCGCCACGTCGAATCGAGAGAGAATCCCTCCCAGATCTTCCCCAGCCTGCTTCCAGCATTCCCGGTAGAACCGCGCATATTCGGTGGGGAGACGCGCATAATGGTTCGCCCCCGTCCCCATTTGGTACATGTAGGCGCTGCCCAGGCCCCCCATTATGAGCTGCGGGGGACGCGTCTTGGCGAACTTCTTCGGATTGGCCGTCGCGCAGACCGTGGCCATCAGCAAGCGCACCGGCTCGTTGTCGAAGTCGTTTGGACGATTCCGGCCCTCGACGATCTTCCGGAACATCTTGTCCGCCGCCGCGCAGTCTCCGGCCAGCACGGCCTTGCACGCGGAGACGAAATCCGCATACCTCGCAAGACCGGGCCGATCGAGCCACGACGCCTCGCCCATCCAGACGCACAGCGCCAGATAGTTCTCGGCAAGGGCCCGTCCGGGGAAATGGCTCTTGAATTCAAACGCGGCGGCGAGGGAGGCCAGCACCCCCTTGACGTTTCGCCCACCGTGAAACGCGAGGCTGAGATAATCGGCGAGAAGCGAATCGGTCAGCTCGCTCCCCACCGTGAACGCCACGGACGGAACATCCCCCATGCTGCAAACGGCCTGGGCCACCGCGCCGCGCACGATCTCGTCGGTTTTCCCCTTTGAGAGCTTCTGGAAATACTCGGCGGCCTTGGGGGACGGAACGGACGAACCCCGTACGAGCATCGCGAACAATTCGGCCTCGAGCAGATCCCGCAGGGCCGAGTCCCGTTCAACCATCGAAAGACAGAACTTGGCATTCGCCGAATAAGAGCGGGTCCGCGCGTTCAAATCCGGCCACCAACCCTGCTCGTCCGCCTCGTACACCAGTTCACGCATGAGCTCGAACGGAATCTGCCTTTGCAGAACGAAACCTTCCTTGCGGACCGTCTGGATCAGATTTCGCCTGTCAAGCGTTCGACATACATCGACAACGCTGTTTTTCCTCACCTTGAACGACGGCTCGTCCTCCGCGAGCCGCCGGACCTGCGCGGGAGAAAGCGGTGCCCATGAAAAGGCGAACAGAAACAACGCCCGGCGTTCCCCTTTCGCGAGTGCCCTATACTCTTCAATTTCGACCATCTGCTACGACCAATTCTTCGAATACACCTTTGAGTTGATAAGTCTATCACAGGTCCTTTCGCCCGTAAAGCCCGATGGTGGGTGTGCACAAAAGCCCTTTGTGCCGGGAGTGCCGAGTTGTCGATATTCTGGTCTGGCGGAGATCTCTTGATACGGGGGTCGGTCACGGAGTGACCGTCCCCCATATGAAGCAGCGGTCGCCTTTCTTTTGGGAGTGACCGGCCCCCGGACGAAAGGCATCCCTCCGGGGGACCGTGCGGGACGCGCGGTCCCCGCGGCGCGCGTTCTTCCCGCGTCTCGAACGCTCATGGACCGACGTGAAATCTCTGGATGTCCATCGTCGCTTTACAGTCCAGGGGGAATCCGATAAACTATTCCCCAACATCTAGGAAGTGGCGGGGGGCAGGTGCTTCCTGTCCAATCGAAAGCTCGGAAAATGCCATTGAAACGTCGTGTGTGGGTCGAGGTCGACCTCGGCAAACTCAGGAAGAACTATGCGCGGATTGCCGCGGCGGTGAAGCCGGCCAAGGTGCTCTGCGTCATGAAGGCCAACGCCTACGGGCTCGGCGTCGGCCCGTACGCCGCGGCGTTGGCAACCACCGACTGCGCCGGCTTCGGCGTGGCCGAGCCCTTCGAGGCCCTGCAGCTGCGCGAGCTGCTCGCCGGGAAGCCCGGCGCGGAGAAGCCCGTGCAGATCCTCTCCTCCATCCTGCCGGACGAGATCGCCCCAATGGTCGAGGCGGGCGTCACGCTCCCCGTCATCGACGTCGCCACCGCGAAGCGCATCAGCGCCGCCGCGAGGAAGTTGAAGACGACCGCGAAGGTCCACTTCAAGCTCGACACGGGCATGGGCCGCCTCGGCATCCTCGCGAAGGACGCCCCGCGCGTCATCCGCGAGGTGAAGCGCCTCCCCAACCTGGACTGCGAGGGCATCTTCTCGCACTGTCCGATGGCCTACGATCCGGAGAACACCTTCACCGAGGACCAGATCGACCTCTTCTGCGCCATCCTGAAGGACGTCGCGAAGAGCGGCATCTCGTTCAAGGTCGTCCACATCGCCGCGTCGGACGCCATCAACAACTTCCCGCGCGCCGCCCAGGCGCCCTTCACCCAGGTCCGCACGGGCATCAACCTGCACGGCTCCTTCGACCCGAACGGCAAGCGCGCGCTGAAGGTCGAGAGCGTCCTCACGCTCAAGACCCGCATCGCGCAGGTCCGCGACCTCCCCGCCGGCACGACGCTCGGCTACGGGCGCACCTGGTGTCTGAACCGCACGACGCGCGTCGCGACGATCTCCGCCGGCTATGCGGACGGGCTCCCCCTCGCGCTCACGAACCGCGGCCACGTGCTGGTCAAGGGCGTGCCCTGTCCCGTGATCGGACGCATCTCGATGGACTACACGACCGTCGACGTCTCGCACGTGCCCGACGCCCTTCCCGGCGACGAGGTCGTGTGCCTCGGCAAGGTCGGGAAGCACGCGGTGACGCCGGATGACTGGGGCGCCCTCAAGGGCACCCACGCCTACGAGATCATCTGCTCGCTCGGCAACCGCGTCGAGCGCGTCTACGTCTAGCGGTCCCTTCGAGCAGTCGGGGCGGGACGCCCTGAATACGTCTCGCCCCGCAGAAAATGGCCTGGCGGGATACCGGCCCACCACCGGGGGCGCACCGGTCCCCCGGTGCGCGTCACCTGATCTTCGCCGGCACGAGGAACCCGCCCCAGCTCCGCGGACCGGCCTTGCGCGTCCGCGCGCAGAAGAGCCTCCCGTCCAGCGTGAGCACGCCGACATCCGTCGATTCGGACGACACCTCGAACGAGCCGAGGTCCGACGGGCACACGAGCGTGCGGACCGGGAACTCCTTGTCGTGGTAGCACCCGAAGAGGAAGCGCCCCTGCTCGAACGCGGCCGTCTGGATGCCGAGCACCGTGTAGCCCGTCTCCAGCACGTGCCGCTTCACGAACGTGAAGTCGGGCGTGTACTCGTAGACGTAGTTGCGCACGTGCGTCTTCGGCAGGCCGCCGACGACGTAGAACCTCCCGTCGTGCCAGGTCATTCCGCCCGCGCCATGCACGAGTTCGGGGACCTTCCACTTGTTCTTCAGCGCGAGGTCGCGCGTATCGTACGCCCACACCTCGCTCACGGCGCCCGTCTCCTGGTTGAACTTGCCGCGGTTGACCGCGACGTAGAGCAACCCGTCGTGGACGCAGCAGTCGCCCTGGTGGCGCGGCTGGGCCGTGGACGCCAGCACCCGCCCCTTCAGGTCCGTCTTCACAATCACGTGCGTGAACGGCCAGTAGATGGCCTCTCCGTCCGTCGCGACGCCCTGGAGGTGTCCGTCGTAGGCGCCTTCGCAGAGAATCGCGTCCTTCGGCAACGGCTTCGTCGGCTTCTGGAAGTCGCAGTTCGCGAACGTCACGTCCGTGCAGTCGTCCTGCACCACGGGCCGCCGCTCCTCGCGCACGCCCTCGTAGCGGAGCTTCACGTTCTCGAAGCGGACGCCGTCCGCGTGCCGCACGTAGAACCCGTACGCGGGCAGGGGCAGCTTGTTGAACATCCGGTTCTCGGGATAGCCCTTCTCGACCTCCGGCACGGGCTTCGCCGCCTCGTCCGCCGCGCAGCCGCCCTTCACCGTCAGGTCGAGGTTGCGCAGCACGAGGTTCTGCACGCGCAGACCCGGCACGCCCGTGATCGAGCTCGCGATGTAGCTCGCCGTCGACTTGCAGACCACGTTCTCGATCACGCAGTCCTTCAGCACGGCCGTCGCGCCCGACGGATGGACGCGCCGGCGGCCGAGCCGCACGAGGATGGGCGTCTGCATGCCGCCCTCCATCACGATGTCGTGCACGTGGATGTTCTCCATCACGCCGCCGTCGACCATCTCGAGCGCGATGCCCGCGAGGCCCGTCACGGGGTCCGTCACGCCCGGCAGCTTGTACTGCCAGTCGCGGAGGACGGACTTGCTCGCAGGCACGAGCGTGCAGTGGTGGATGTTGCAGTTGCGGAAACCGCCCCGGCTCGACGTGCCGAACTTGATGAAGTTGCAGTTCGAGGAGAGGCGGCAGTTCCGCACTTCGATGTTCTCGGGCACGAAGTCCGGGTTGTCGCTCTTCGGGCAGATCGCGTCGTCGTCCGTGTCGACCACGCAGTCCTCGATGAGCACGTTCTTCGAATCGATGTCGAAGCCGTCGTTGTTGAAGTTCGCGTGGCTGGAGATGGTCACCTTCCGCGCCACGACGCCGTCGCACTCCTTGAAGTAGCACGTCCAGCTCGCGGGGTTCGTCAGCGTCACGCCCTCCACGCGCACGTCGCGGCAACGGTAGAAGAAGCAGACCATCCAGCGGTTCGGTGCATTGTCCTTCCGCAAACTGGCCCAGCCACGGCCGTCGACCACGCCCTGCCCCGTGACCGCGACGTTCTTCGCGTCGATCGCCGAGAGCACGGCCCGCTGCCTCTTGCTGGCCACGGGAGACGGATAGTCGACGTGGTTCGTGCTGCCCAGCAGCGTCGCCCCCTGCTCGAGGTGGAGGGTGACGTTGTCCTTCAGATAGACGCCGCCCGTCAGGTACGTGCCCGCGCCCAGGGCGACCGTGCCGCCGCCCTGCGCCGAGACGTCGTCGATCGCCCGCTGCAGCGCGGCCGTGACGAACGTCTCGCCGTCCTTCGCCAGCTCGGGCCTCACATCCACGGCCAGGCACGCCAGCGCGCCCAGCATTCCCATCGTCGCAATGATCGTTCTCATGCGACGAGTATAGCAAAAAACGGAATTGTCTGATGGCTTGACTGGAGGCAGAAGGTGTCAGACACGCTCCGCCATTTTTCAGCGCACCTCGCGCGGACCGCGCAGCGGGCGGTCGGACATCTCGACCTCGACGTGCGCACCGCGGACGATGTCCGCGTGGTCGAGCCACTGCGAAGCGGTCGGACGGCCGTCAATCCTGATGGACCGCACATACTTCGCGTCCTTCGAGGCCGCGGGCGCGTCGAGCGTGAACGTCTTCCCGTTCTCGAGGTGGATCGCGACCTTCGAGAAGACCGGGCTGCCCCAATCGTAGCGCGGCAGGCCCGGCGTCACGGGATAGAAGCCCATCGAGGAGAAGACCGCGAACGCGCTCATGCCGCCGCCATCCTCGTCCCCGCACATGCCCATCAGGTCGTTGCGGAACCAGGCCTCCATGATCTTCCGGACGAGCTTCTGCGTCTTCCAGGGCTCGCCGAAGTAGTTGTAGAGGTACGGGATGTGGAAGCTGGGCTCGTTGCCCATCGTGAACATGCCCATGTTGCCCGTCGAGTCCGGCAGCACGTCGTAGAAGTGCCAGCGCGCGCGTCCGTAGCCCGTGTTGAACATGCGATCCATCTTCGCGCGCGCCTTGTCCGCGCCGCCGAAGAGGTCGATCAGGTCGGGAATCGCGTGCTGCACGTCCCAGATGTACGTCCAGGCGTTGTTCTCGTCGTAGTAGTCGCGCGCGCCCTGGCCGCCGGCGTACGTGTAGTCGAACGGCTCGATCCACTTGCCGTCCTTGTCCTTCGGGTGGAAGAATCCCGTGTCCTTTCGCCACAGATTGCGGTAGTTGAGGGACTTCTTCGTGAACTCCGCGACGTCCCCCGGCGTGCCGAATTCCTTCGCGAGCTCGGCGAGGCACCAGCAGTCGTAGGAGTAGGCGAGCGTCACCGCGACGCTCTGGCGGCGCTCGTCGTGATGCGCGGCCGCCGGCCATTCGGGGTCCTTCGCCCACTTGCCGTCCGGACCGGGGTGGATCGCCGGGAAGTAGCCATGCGCGTCGTGGAACTCGTCCAGCGGGCCGCGCGGCAGGCGGTTCCAGGGCAGGCGCGAGGAGGTCCGCTCGGTGTGCGCGAGCGCCTTGAAGGCGGCCTTCCAGTCCACGCCCGCGACGCCCTTGCGGTACGCGTCGAGGAAGAGCGCCGGCGGATGGAAGCCGTTCATGCCGTGCATGTCGCGGTCCACGTTCGGGAAGAGCGGCACCCAGCCTTCTGGATTCTGCTGCGCCATGCGCAGGTAGGAGGTCAGCTTGGCGCGCTCCTGGGCGGGACGCAGCAGCGCGAAGAGCGGGTGCTGTGCGCGGTAGGTGTCCCAGGTCCAGTCGTCGCAGTAGTAGTCCACGCCCTGCGCGTCGTGCACCTGCTTGTCGTAGCCGCGGTAGCGCCCCTGCTCCGTCACGTTCACCATGCGTTCGTAGGTGCGGTAGAGCGCCGTGTAGAAGACGACGCGGTCGTCCGCCGTGCCGCCCTGCACCTCGATGCGCCCGAGCGCGTCGTTCCACGCCGCGCGCGCGCCGGACGCCATGCGGTCGAGGTCGAAGTCCGGCGCCTCGGCGGCCAGGCTCTTCGCGGCCTGCGCCGCGTCGATGTACGAGACGGCATAGCGGAAGCGGACGGTCCCCGGCGCGCCGCCGAAGAAGACGGCGCATGCCTTCCCCTTCGTTTCGGTGCGAACGGGCGCATCCTCGAATTCAACGCGGATGTGCGCCTCGAGCCCGCCGAACCAGTCCGTGCCCGTCACGACGCGTCCCTCGGCCTTGAGCGCGCCGCGGCCGTCCCGGGGGGAGAAGACGAGCGCATGGGCGGGGGCCTCGGCCTCGAAGCCGACGCGTGCGACGGCGGCCTTCTCGCCGGGCGCGAGCTCGAACGTCGCCTGCTCGCTGTCAATGTAGACGGAATAGCGGTGCGGCAGCCCCTTCTCCTGGTCCCAGGTGCCCTGCCACGGATGGAAGGCGTCCGCGGGCTTGCCACCGAAGGGATGCATGCGGAACAGCGCCTGGCCGCGGTGCGTCGGCAGCAGCAGGCCGAACGCGCCGACCTTGTCCTGGGTGAAGCCGTAGGACGGCGGCGTGAAGCGCAGCATCCCGTTCGGGCGCTGCGTGGTCGGGAACGTCGGCACCAGCATGTGGCTGATGTTCCCGATCTTCGGGTTCACGCAGTCCACGAAGTCGGCCCGGAGGCCGGTACAGGCCAGCGCGGCCAGCGCCAGCATCGTCGCAAGTTCGGTCTTCATGCGACGAGTATAGCATATCCGCGTCAGCGGAAGAGGAGCAGCGTGCCGCAGGCCATCACGCGAAGCACGGCCGCGTCGCCGCTCTTCACGAGGGAGACCTTCAGGTCCCGGCGCGGCGACGCGCACGTCCAGACGCCGCCGAGCGTCAGCGGGGACGCGGCGACGAGCGGATAGCTGCCGACCGCGAGCTTCTCCACCGCGCCCGCCAGCTCGACCTCGCCGCCCTTCGAGAGATTTGCGGCCCCCGTCACCGTCAGAGGCCCGGCGATGGTGCCGTCCGCCCGGACCTCGGCCGTCAGGACGCCTTCGGGCCTGAGCGCCACATCCCCGTGCACGGTGCCGGCGCCGGAGAGACCGTCCGTCGCGAGCGCGCCGCCCTCGAGACGGAGCTTCGCGCCGGCCGCGACCGCGAGGGATGCGGGCTCCGCCTGCAGGAAGCCGGGCGTGTTGCGGTTGAACCACTTCTTCTGCAGATAGGCCTCGACCCGGTCGAACTCGGCGTCCGTCAGCGCGCGCTCGTAGACGACGATTTCGCCGTACTCGAGTCCGCCCGCGAGCGAGCCGTTCTGGTTGTAGGCGGCGAAGGAGTCGAACTTGCGGCCCGTCGACCAGCGGAACGCGAAGACGTCGTAGCCGCCGGAGTACGGCATGGTGAACGGATCGAAGCGCGCGCCGTTCATGCGGACGGTGGCGGTGCCGTTCGAGACGGCGGCCGAGAGGGACCCGTACGTCCAGGACCAGTGGTCGTCGCTCTGGGTGAAGACCGGCGCCGCAGGATCCGTGGACTTGTGCGGCAGGCCCTGGGCGGGATAGCCGTTGCCCCAGGCGCCGAGGATCGTGCCGCCGCCGTTCTTCGAGCCATGCACAACGAAAGCTGTCCGCATCCGCGGCAGGTCCGGAATGAAGTCCTCGGAACTGATGTTCGAATGCGGCCACGGCGTGCCGTCCTCCCGGTAGCAGCGCAGGGCCGCGCCCGAGCCGGCCGCGCCCAGATCAATGACCGGCAGGCCGTTCAGCGCATCCTCCACGAGCGTGCCGCGCTTCGCGTCGTCAAGCGGACGCAGGCTCGCGCCGGTCCCGCGGGCGTCGTCCCAGCGCGCGAGCTTCTTCACGCCGCCGGCTTCGTCGTACGTCAGCGTCTCCGCCTTCGCCGCGTCCATGTGCAGCCAGGCGTTCTCCGGGAGGCCCGTCCCGTCCAACGCCAGGGACTTCACGACGAGTTCGCCCGCCTCGACGCGCACCGCGCCCGAGCCGAGTTCCTCGACGTGCGCCGTGCCCGCGCCCAACTTCACGAAGGCGCCATCGCCCGCGACGGTACCGACGAAATAGGTGCTGCCGGCCGCGACGTCGAGCCCCGCGCCCGTCGCCGCAATATCCGACGCGGCGGCGCGCGCGGCCGGGTCCCACTCCTCGTAGTGGATGTCCGAACCGAGCCACTTGCGGGACAGGTACTGCGCGACCTGCACGCGCTCGGCGTAGGTGAGCGAGTTCGTGTAGATGACGTACTCGGCGATGCGCATGCCGCCGTTCGAGAACTTGACGTAGTTTCCCCTGCCTCCGTCCGGATTGTTCACGTAGCCGGCGCCGAACGCGTCGCACCAGAGCTCGCGGTGCGGCGCGTGAGCGGGATAGTTCGTGTTGACGTGATGCTCGACCAGCTGCATGAAACCGCCCAGGTAGCCGGTCTTCATGGCGTTCACGATCTGTCCGTTGAGGTAGAAGGTCCCGTTCGTCACGCACGGCGTGCCGTAGGAAGGCGAGATCAGGTTCCGCGTCAGGGGCGATGAACCGCCGCGGTAGTAGGGGCCGCCGCGCGAACCGTAGTAGCTGTCGTCGAGGCGCCAGGAGCAGCGGCCGAGGATCTCGCCGCCGCCCTCCGTCGGATCCTGCACGAGGAACACCGCGCGGATGTCCTTCAGCGGCGCGCTCCACACGAGCTGCTCCGTGTTCGTGTAGTCCTCGCTCTCGGTGTGCATGCCCAGGCGCACGTACTTGTCCTTCATCTCCGCGCCCGTCAGCAGCTGCGGACGGCGGATGATGTTCGTGCAGAACATCGGCTCCCCTTCGCGCCAGTCGTTCCAGCGCGTCACGAAGTTCGTGCCGTTCTCGGTCTCGTAGACGAGCGATTCGGGCTTCGACGCGTCGAGCCAGAACGCGGGATGGCCGACGACATTCGCCGCGGGCATGTCCGGGACGTGCGCGCCGGGCGTGCCGCCGACGAGGCGCAGCGTCGCGCCGTTCACGAGCTGCACGGCGCCGAGCGAGGTCCCGGCCCTGAAGTCGGAGACGACCAGTTCGCCCGGACCGGAGACGACAGCCCCGGACGCGGCCTCGAACACGGCGGCGGAAAGCCCGCAGGCCGGCAGCTGCAGCGTGGCGCCCGCCGCGACCGCGATCCGGCCGAAGGACGGCACCGCCTCGCCCGCGGCGGCGTTCCGCGTCAGCGCGAGCGTGCCGGACGCGACCACCGCCGCGCCCGCGTTGACCGCCTCGCCGAGGCCGACCGTCAGCGTGCCCGGACCGTCCTTCACAACCGTCGCGGTCCAGTTCGTGAACATCCCGATCGTCGCCGGGGCGGCGTCCGCCGGCACGGTCATGCGCGCCTCGTAGGACGTGATGCCGTCCAGGAAGCACACGGGATCGGCCGCGGGGATGGTCGTCCCGATGAACTCGAAGTGGCAGTTGCGCAGCTGCTCCCACCGGTCGCCGCCACCGCCCCACGCGTGGACCACCTCCGTGCCCGGCTGCCGCGACTTGATCTCTTCGGTCGTCAGGCCGTGGGTGTTCAGCTGCCTCGGCCCGGTCCGCATGTTGTCCATCTCGAAGCGGAAACCGTCCTGCGCGCGGTACTTGAAGAGCTTGAGGTACGTCTGCGTGGTCCCCTGGCGGTCGAAGAGCGGGATGTGCGCCCGGACATCGGGCGTGAACGCCGCGAACGCGACCGCGTTCTCCGCCACCGTCTCGGTGACGGGTGCGCTCAGTTCAATGTGGTTGTTGCCGAAGCGGCGACGCACGAAGGCCCCTTCCGGAATGCCCGCGCCCGTCACGAGCGTGCCGACGGCGATCGGATGCGCCGTGGCGGAGACGCGCTGCAGGTAGGGCGAACCCGCGGTCTGGGACCACGTGCCCGTGCAGGCTTCCGCGCCCTCCGGCGCGTAGATGCCGACGTTGCCACTTCCCGGATGCATGGACTTCGTCAGCTGGAAGTCATCCGTGCGCAGCGGATCCGACGTCGTCGCGTAGAAGTCGAGCCGGTGCAGCGTGTCGCTCCAGGCCGAAATCACCTCGCTCACGTCCGCGACGATCCGCCCCGCGAGGTTGATGTTCGCGAGGTAGTGCGTCGTCATGACGTCGCCGGGCTGGCCCATCTGGATGTCGGCGTAGATGACGCCGCCGCCCTGCAGCGTCGCGCGCGTGTTGAGCCCGAGATCCGTGATGACGAGGCGTTCGCCGAGCAGGCGCGCGTTGCCGGCCACGTTCATGCCGCCGAGCTTCAGCTCGTCCGGCATCCGCACGAAGTAGACGCCGCCGTTCTGGGGGAAGACGACCGCGTCGCCGTCCGCCGGCACCGCGCCGTCCTTCCAGTTCGCGGAATCCGACCAGTCATACGCCGTCGCGGGCGTGTTGCCCGAGGACGCATTGATCCACGTGCAGGTCCCCGCGCGAGCGGAAAGGAGTGTGAACAGGGCACCAATGACGAAGACGCGCGTTTTCATGTTCGCATTACCTCATGTGGCGGGTTTAGGTCAGGGAGCATCCATCATCCGGACGGTCGCGTAGCCTTCGCGCTGGACGCCGCGCGGGTACTTCACGGCGGCAGTTCCGAAGAGCACGGCCGCGAAGACGTGCTTGCGCGGGATGCCGGCGATCGTCTCGAGCAGTTCGGGCACCACGCCCTGCGCGAGGCGCAGGAAGCCGCACCAGCAGGTCGCGATGCCGTGGGCGTTCGCCAGCATCTCGAAGTAGGTCACCGCGGCCGCGACATCCTCCTGCGGCGTCGTGACCTCCTTGTTGTCCGTGTCCGAGGAGATGATCAGCAGGCCGGGCGCACCGCGGAAGAACATGTCGCCGCCACCGCGGCGCAGCCGGATCGCCGGCGCGGCGAGCCAACGCGGCAGCATGTGCGGGTGAGGCGCCTCGAGCACGTCGATGAAGTCCGCCGTGAACTTCTTCACCGCGGCGCGCGTCGGATAGCAGGTGAACGTCAACGACCGTGCGTTGCAGCCCGTCGGCGCGTTCCCGAGCGCACGCAGAACGGCGTCCAGAGACGCACGGTCCACGTCCTCCGGCCTGAACTGCCGGATCGACCGGCGGAAGGCCATCCAGTCCGTGACGGCCTTCGCAGATGGGAATTCGGCATCCCGAAGGCGAAGACTGTCCTCCGCCTTCTTCCCGTCGATGGACACCGCGCCCGCGGGACAGATGGAGAGGCAGTGCTGGCAGAGCATGCAGCGCGCGGGATGCGCCATCACGGGACGCTTTTCGGCATCGCTCTTCAGCGCCTTGAACGCGCAGTCGCGCACGCAGGCGCCGCAGGTGACGCACTTCGCGGCATCAACATGGAACCGGGGATCTTTGGACATGTTCGGATTCCTTTGCTCACACACCCGTTCATGGAAAGAGACGGAGGATCGCCTCGGTGTCGTCCTCAAGATGGAGGTCGAGATTGCGGTAGCGTCCCCGGTCCCTCAGCTGTTCGAAGAAGGGATGCAGCGGCACGGCCACCGTCCAGAACGCGCGGTCGACGAAGACCATCCGCGTCGCCTCGTCCGCAGCGCCGTAGTGGTTCTTGGCCGCCACGTCGACAGCCTCCTGCACCGTGCCCGGGCCACCGGGCATGAAGACCAGTCCGCCCCGGGATTCGCTCAGCAGCGTGTCCTCGCGGATGCTGTTGTCGAAAAGCTTGGCGATGTGGGTGGCGAACGGCGTCGGCGGCTCGTTGCCGTAGTGCCAGGTGGGGATCGACAGGCTGTAGCGCGGCGCGTCCTGCGGGAAACGATCCATCGTCTCGAAGGCCGAAGCGAGCCAGCGCGGGTCCTCCGCGGCGACATCGGGCAGCGCGGCCAGCGCGGACGCGACGTCCCCGTCCGGACGCCCCGCCAGCCATGCGCCGAGGTGCGTCGCCTCCATCGCGCCGGGACCGCCCCCGCTCAGCATCAGGTACCCCCGCTCGGTCAGCGTCTTCGCCAGCACGACGGCCCTCCGGTAGCATGGATCGCGGCGCGACAGGGCATGTCCGCCCATGATGCCGGCCACGCGGCCGCGCGGGAATTTCGCCAGGAAGGAGAGCGCCGCCTGGCGCACGTGCAGGTCGTGCAGCCGGCGCGCCAGCATTTCGGGCATGGAGGGGTTCTCGCCGCCCGACTCGCCGAGATGCCGCGCGACGACCGCGTCCAGACACCTTTCGCGGCTCGACGGATCTTCGGGGTCGAAGACGTCGAAGAGCTCGCGCCCCGAATAGAGCGCAGTCCGCGCGACGTCGTAGGGGACGTCGTGCAGGATCCGCTCGATCTCCGCGCCGAGCGCCCGCCGAACCTGTTCGCCGCCGATCATCAGCCCAGCACGACCTCGAGGCCGTCGGACGCGGCGCGGATCGGCGCCGGCAGATTCTTCCGGATGTTCTCGGGCAGCAGCGTCGGAATCTCCCGCTCGATCCGCTCGCTCGCCCAGCCGCGGTACTTGAGGCCGAGATGGGTGAGATAGGCGTTCTGCCCGGCCGGTGGCACGAAGCGCTTCGTCTTGACCAGGCCGCTCACGAGACGCGCCACCGTCTGCACGCTCGAGTGCACGAAGACGCGGAAGTCGTCGTCCAGGTCGCCGTTCGTCGCCTCCATGACGAAGGCCGTGATCGGCTTCGGCGGATTCACGAACGGATTGCCGTTGAACGGTCCCTTTCCGAAGTTGCCCTCGCTCACGTGCGGGTCGATGCCGACCATGCGCGCCGCGTCGCCCGGGATGCCGCCCGTGTCCGTCGCGTAGAGCAGGCGGGACGGACCCTTCTCGACGAGGTAGAGCGACGTGCGCTCCAGGACGCCATCCGTGACGCGCGACGTGCTGTGGTTCGCCGGCACGCCCATGATCTTCAGTCCGCACACGGTCACGGACTTCCCGAACGGCAGGCCGATCACTTCGGGCGCGGGCAGGCCGAGCTTCTCGGCCGCCGCCGCGACCTCGGCCTTCGCGGCCGCGGCCCACGTCTCCTGCACGTACATGCGCTTCACGCCGGACTTCACCGCGGCGGACGGATTGTAGTGGTCGCCGTGCGAATGCGTCTGGAAGAGCGCTTCGGGGCGGCAGCCCTCCGGCAGCTTGTCGAAGGAGCACGGCGTGAAGTCGATCAGCACCTTGTTCTCGATGAGCGCGCTCGACTGGCGGCGCATGTGCGGGTTCTTCTTCGCCCATTCGGGCTTCCAGCCCGCCGCGCCGCTGCCGAGGAAGCGGACACGGATGCCGCCCTCCGTCATCGGCTCGGAGCCGTCCGACCACGAATCGGACGCGGTCATGGTCGTGCAGCCAGCCGCCGCAGCCGCGGCGGACGCCATCAGGAAATTCCGGCGGGAGATCGCAAAGCTCATTTCATGTTCTCCGCAATGGCCTGGTAGAGCGCCTCGGGATAGTCCGTCCCGAACGAGTCGAAGCCCATCTCCCAGAGCAGTTTGTATGTCTTCGGATTGTTCGCCTCGGTCTGCCACACGCACATCGACGCCTCGATGCCGGCGGCGTGCAGGCGTTCGACGCACTTCTTCAGCGTTTCCGCCTTCGGGCAGAACGTCGCGTTGCCCGCCGCGTCGTAGCGCAGCTGGCAGTGCAGCTGCACGTTGTCGATGCCCTTGAAGTTCTCCTTCGCCGCGTTCTCGAAGATCTTCATCATGAAGGCCTCGCCCTTCTCGGTCTCGCCCGGCCTGTCGAAGTCGATGCGGCCCCAGTTGCCGAGGTTCATCCAGTGCAGGGTCTGACCTTCGGGCAACGCGGCCTTGTAGCGCTTGATGAGCTCGTAGTTGTTGCAGATGAACCAGCACTGCTTCTCGAGGCGGTGCGCCTTCACCATCTCGGCGACCTTCTCCGGCGGCACGTCCTTGTAGTCGATGTGGATCTTCCGGGACGGGTTCTCCTCCATCGCCGTGAAGATGGTCTCCCACAGCGGCGCGCGGCAGGTCGCATACTGCGCGCCGCGGTAGCTGCCGACGTCCTCCTCGCGGAGTTCGGCCCACGTCCACTCGCTGACCTTGCGGCCCTTCAGCTTGTTGTCGTGGAACGCGACGACCTTGCCGTCCCTGGTGAAACGGATGTCGCACTCGGGCGTGTAGCCCTTCGCCCACGTGTAGAGCAGCGCCTCCATCGTGTTGTCGGGACGGCCCTTGCCGTCGCCACGGTGGATCAGCGAATGCTTCAGCGTCTCGCGCGCCTGCGGCGTCAGCTCGCGCGCGGCCTCGGCCGCGCAGGCGCATGCCGCGCACGCCGCCATCATGACCAGTCTCTTCATCTCAGGCAACTCCTTTGTGGAAAGAATCCAGGCGATTATAGCACATCCGGCAGGCGGCTACCGCACGACGAGGGTCGTGAACCCGGAGGGGCCGTAGTCGATCAGCCAGCCCCACATCGTCTCGATGACGGGCTTGTCGACCGAATAGACCCACTTGAAGGCGCCCTTCACGCGCTGGCCCTGCTCGACCGCCGGCACGCCGAGCTCGTCCCGCACCTCGGCCAGCGGGTAGCCGACGTCCGCAAGGATCTTCTCCCAGCCCTTCCGGTCCTTCATCCAGCGTCCGTACAGGCGCGGGAACTTCGTCGACCCGGCGGCGCTGTTCCCGAAGATGCCGTGGTCGCAGATCGCGTGCACGTCCACGCCGCCGATCTCGCGGGTCGGCGGGAACACGGGCGCCTTGCCCGGGAACCAGAAGCGGCACCCCGGCGCGCAGGAGTAGAACTGCCGGTCGACGCCGCCGTGGAAGTGCAGCGCCCCGGCGCCGAAGACCACGTTCGTGAGCGGCGCCGAGTAGAGCGCCCGGTACTGGATGTTCGTGCAGCTCGCCAGCGACAGCGAGGTGAAGGCGACGCCCCAGAACGCGTTCGTCTCGAGGTTCTCGACCCCGTCCATCACGGCGTCCCCGCCCAGCGCGGTGCACCCGTTGAAGGCGCCGCTCCAGACGTTCTTCAGGGCGGCGGGGAAGAACGGGCGGACCGTGTGGAGCGCCGCGTTCTCGCGGAAGGCGTTGCCTTCGACGAGCGTAAGCGATTCGGACAGGACGAGGTTGGTGAGGTTCGCGCAGGCGCTCACCGCCTCGGCGCCGAAGCTCTCCACCCCGGGGAAGGAGGCGGACGAAATGCCGGAATGGCGCAGGAAGTGCTGCGGGATGCGCGTCACGCGGCGCGGGACGTCGAACGAGCCGCGCATCGCCGTCGTGTAGTAGAACTGGCGGCCGTTGCCCGCGAACTCGGCCCAGCCGTCCTCGAGGTCCGGGAACACGACGCCCTCCAGCGCGGAGCAGTGGTCGAAGCAGTAGCTCCGCAGCGAGATGCTCGGCGACAGGCAGAGCACGCCGCGCAGGCCCGTGTTGTTCTGGAAGCAGCCGTTCTCGATCCGGCCGCAGCCGTCGGAGAGCACGAGCGTGGTCGGATAGGCGCGGCCCGCGAACATCGACGCGCCGAGCTTGTAGACCTTGTAGGCCGTCAGGCTGCCGTCGTAGACGGTGTAGATCGGCGTCGCGAGGTTCAGGTAGCCGTCCGCGCGGGCCTGGACGACGTTCGTGATCGCGAGGTTGTTCCCGTCGCGCTTCTCGGCCTGGAACACCCACCGGTCGGCGTCCGACGTGTCCTCGGAGAGCGTGAGGTTGGAGGAATTCCACTTCCAGGCGCATCCGAAGCAGGCCGTGTACTGGGTGAAGTCCGTCGGCGTCACGGTCACGGACTCGCCCCAGAGGAGACGTCCCGTGGACTCGTCGCGCCACGCGCCCACCACGCGCCCGCCCGCGTCCGACGCGGCGAGCGTCGCGGTC
>JAEDMN010000229.1 GCA_016302985.1 Kiritimatiellia bacterium
ACCAGCGAAATCTTGACGCTGGAATTGGCATGCAGCCCGTGCCGCGCCATGAACGCGCCCGCCGTCACTTCCCGCACCTTGCCTTCGGCGGCCAGGGCCTTCAGGAGGCGGATGCTTCCTTCCGGCAGCGTCTCCAGCAGGTTCCCGTAGTAGTAGGCATTTTCCGCGACGATGCGTTCGACGGCGCGCGCCACGTCGTCCGTCCCGGCGGAGCGGAAACCGTAGAGACGGTTCAGCACGGCCTGCACGTACCAGGTCACGCCGTCGAAGAGGCCGTAGACGGAGTCGAAGACGGAACGTGTCAGCGCCACGCCGCCCGCGCGCATGTGGCGCTCCGCGAAGGCGAAGTAGGCGTCACGGGGAATGACGCCCAGCGGAAACATCTGCGTCGAATTGTAGAACGGGCGCTTCGGGGCGGAGAACATCTCCGCCATCAGATGTCTCTTCGATCCCGCGAAAATGAAACGCGTGTGGGGCAGGAACTGAATGTAGCTGCGCAGCAGCGCCTCCGTCCCCTTCTCCGGGAACTCGGCGATCTGCTGGAATTCGTCGATCGCGACGACCGCGCGGCGCCCCTCCTTCGCGAGATAGTCGAAGCACTCCTTGAGCGTCGCCTCGGCATTGGCCGGATCAAGCGTGAACGAATAGGACTGCGCCCCCGTCACGGGATCGACGGACAGCACGGGCCGGAAGCTCCGGAAGAACCGCGTCGCGGAGGCCAGCGCCTTCTCCGCATTGCCGTCCATCGATCCGATCACCGCGGCGCCCAGGCGCCGCACGAACTCGGCCAGGCTGCGCGCCGCGAACACGTCCACGTAGATCGGCGTCCAGACGCCCTCCGCGCGCAGACGGTAGAAGGCGTTCTGGATGAGCCCCGTCTTCCCCATGCGCCGCGGGGAGAGAAGCGTCACGTTGCGCCCGTTCGAAATCGCGTCGACCAGGTCGCGCGTCTCCTGCTCGCGGTCGCAGAAATACTCCGGCGAACAGTAACCGTAGATGACGAAAGGATTCTCCTGTCCCTGCTTTTTCATAACATGAATTATATCACATAAAACATGTCACGCAAAAGACGCCATCACGATTCTACTTCGCGAGTTCCGCGCCGCGGAAGTAGACCGGCGAATTGGAGACGGGCACGCTGTAGACGCCCTTCTCCACTTCGCGGACGCCGATCCTGCGCCCGTACATGTCGGTGAACACCGGCGTGCCGCCCGTGAAGGCGAGCCTGCGCCCGGCGTCCGGGAACACGCTCCACACCATGCCGGCCTTCTGCCCGTCGGGACGCGTCCACTGCGGGAAGAAGAACTCGCCCTTCTCGTCGCGCCAGTCACCCGGCTTCTGCACCGAGCCGTCGGGGCGCGCCTTCGTGAACGCCGCGTAGGCCGCGTACGCCGGCTTCGGCGTGAAGTCCGCGTGCATGAGGCCGAAGTGGTGCTCGCTGTAGAACGGATCCTCCTCCGCGCTGCGCAGGTTGTACGTGAAGTACGACTCGACGCCCATCGCGCACGCGATGGCGAGGCCGCGCGCCGTGAAGCGCGCCTGGTTCTCCTCGTTGTTCGTGCCGAGCGAGCCCTTGCTCGCGAGGGAGCAGAGCACGGCCGCGCCCGTGCGCTCGCCCTTGTAGCGCACGACCGCCGCGCCGACGAGCTCGACGCCGTTCGTCGTCTTTCCCGCGACGAGCGGGATCCACTCGGAGTCCTTGCCGATGCGGTCCGGCGCCAGGAAGCGGATCGCCTTGAAGCCCGTCGGCTCCTGCTTCACGCCCGCGGCCGCGCCGGCGGCCGTCGCGTGCAGCTGCGCCGACTCGGGATACGTGCCCTTCTTGTCCGTCCACCAGGCGCGGTAGCCGAACGGGAAGCGTCCCATCGCGCCGCCATGCTGCATGCCGGGGATCGCGATGCCGTCGCGGCGGCCGAAGTAGCACGGCAGCCCGCCGAAGTCCACGAGCACGCCGCCCTTCTTCACGAAGGCGTTCACCGCGTCGACCGTGTCGGCCGGGAAGGACTCGTCGAACGGGTAGACGACGGCGTCCACGCCCCCTTCCGCGAGACGGGAGACCAGGTCCTTCTGCGAGCAGATGCGCACGGTGCTCCCGGCCGGCAGGATGTCGCGCAGGTCGGCGAGGATCTGGTTCTCGGGCACGGTGCCCTCGCCCTGCAGGTCGGCGAGCAGCACGTTCCAGCTCTTCTGCTCCGGGCGCGCGACCTTGAGTCCCGCGAGGAGCACGTGCGCGTGGTCCGTCTTGACGGTGTGCGTCGGCCAGCCGATCTCCGTGTACCAGATCGGCTTGTCCGCGCACCCGAACTCCGCCATCAGCCTGCGCAGCTTCTCCGTGTTCGCGTCCATCGCGCGCTCGGGCTGCGCCGGATGCGAGTACGGATGCACGTTCATCACGTCGAAGTACTTGTTGCCGCCGGCCTCGAAGACCTTGCGGATCCAGTCGTGCGGCACGCCCGCCGTGCCCGTGAAGGCGACGCGGATCGCGGGGTCGACGGCCTTCACCGCCTCGTACGCGGCCTTGAGCACCTGCGCGTAGACCACGGGGTCGCTGCCCTCGAAGAAGCCGATGTTCGCCTCGTTCCAGATCTCGACGACCGGCATCCGGCGGCCGTAGCGCGAGACGATCGCCGTCAGGTACGCCTTGTACTGCGCGAACTCGGCCTCCGTCTTCGGCGGCGTCCGCCCCCACGGGCCGTAGTAGATCGGCAGGAACGTCATGCCGCGCCTGTCGACCTCGGCGAAGACCCGGTCGTAGTCGGAGAAGTCGTAGGTGCCGTCCTTGCGCCGCACGGCCCAGTGGTCGATGTCGCTGCGGACGTAGCGCATGCCCGCCGCCTCCATCGCGTCCAACGTGCCCTTCAGGCGCGCCGGGCTCCCCTCGGTCCGCGTGACGTGCGCGCAGACGCCGTAGAGGGGCGCGGGCGCACACGCCTTCGGCGTCGTGAACGCGAGCACGGCGGGACGCAGCGTCTCGGCCTTCGTGTCGAGCACGAGGCGGTTGCCGTCCCGCGTGAAGACGACGGGCCGCCAGCTGCCGTCGTCCGCCAGGCGGCGGATCTCCGCGGGCGGATGCGCGACGTCGAGGTCGATCCTCTCGAGCGCGTCGATGCCGATGTTGTCCACGACGACGATCCGGCGACCGTCCGCGGCCACGCCCGTCTCGAGCAGGACCTCCGCGTCGCCGGGATACGCGACGCCGCCCGGCACCGTCCCGCCCGCCAGCAGTCGGAGCGCCGCGAGCACCGCGCGCTTGCGCGTCTCGTTGTGGTAGAAGAAGCGCTCCAGCGTCAGGTGCCCCGGCAGATACGCCGCGAACGCGAAGACGCGGCCGCCCAGCTCGTTCTCGAAGAGGTAGGAGCCCGGCGCGAGCTCGACCGTGTCCTTCGTCACGCCGCTCACGCGGTGGAGGTAGGTGCTCAGGCGCCGCGCCTTCGCGTCGAGCGCGGTGAAGTCCGCCGCCGCGCCGACCGTGCCCCACGAGGTCTCGGTCTCGAACCGCTCGGCGGACACCGTCCTCCCGGCCCACGCCTTCGCCTCGACGCCGGTCAGCTTCCCGAAACCGCGCTGCGCCAGGCGGACCGCCGCGTCGCCGTCCAGCAGCACCGCCCCGGAGAGGATCGTCCGGAGCTCGTCGTCGGAGAACAGCGGCACCTGCGCGCCGCAGAGCGCCGTCACACCGCCCTTCGAGACGCGTCCGTACGTGTACGGCACGCCCAGGCGTCCGAAGAGCATCCGTCCCCAGTCCGGGACGCCGGCCGTGCGCGCCCGCATCGCCCGGTGCGGATCCGGCGCGGCGAGCGGGATGCGGACGCCGTCGCGGACGAGCGTCAGCGCCGCGATCTGCTCCATGTAGCCCTTCTGGCGCCGGAAGAGTTCACGGTACGCGCGCCCGGAGGCCGTCTCGTGGGCGTTGCCCAGGCGCGTCAGCCAGATCTTCGCGCCGCCGCAGCCCTCGAGCGTGTTCATGACCAGGTGGTGGACGAGCTCCGTCGCGCCCATCGAATAGCGGTTCTGCGGACACGGGTCCGCCTCGTCCAGCACGATCGTGCCCGCGGGCAGGTCCGCGATCTGCGCCGACGTCTTCGCGAGCGTGTCCATGAAGTCGCGGCGGCCGTCCAGCATGTAGCGCGCGTTGTTGATGCGCACGACGGGCTGCTGGCCCGGCGCGGCCAGCAGCTGCGCCATCAGGCCCGCGTGGTGCGCGTCGTCCGCGCAGCAGCAGAACTCGCCGGGAATCTCGGACGGAATCTGCGCGCGGATGACCTTCATCAGCTCCGCGATGCCGTCCCGCAGCACCTCGTCCCACTGGGCGCGCAGCGCGGCGTCCGCCTTCAGCGCGGCCTGCAGCTCCTGCCGCGTCTGGAAGGCCTTGCCGGACTTGGCGGAGATCGCCTGCAGGTGGAGCGGGCAGAAGCAGCCGCCGATGCCGGTGATGAGCCGCGTGTCGTCGTCCACCATGAAGTAGTCCGGCTTCAGCTCGCCGATCGTCTTCGCCTGGCCGGCGATGTAGTCGAGGAAAGTCTTGTCCAGCGGGCAGAACTTGTACTTCTCGTTCCCGTCGGGAAGGATCACCTTCTGTCCCTTCGCCGGCGAGTTCGGCTTCCACCCGTGCCCCATCGTCGCCTGGAAGAGGATGCCCTCCTTCACGCCCGAGCCCTTCAGCAGCTCGTGCATCTTCCGGAAGCGCGGTGCGAGCAGCGCGGCCTTGTCCACGACCGGATCGCCCTCCGGCACCAGCGTGCAGGAAAAGGCGACCGCGTCGACGATCGTCTCCTTCCCGAGGAAGCGGATGTCCTTTGCGATTTCCTCCTCGCGCTCACCGAGCAGCGTGGAGATCGTGAGCCACCGGGGCGGTTCGGCGGCAAAAAGCGCCCCGACCGCGAAGACAACGAGCGGAATCAGTCTTTTCAT
>JAEDMN010000026.1 GCA_016302985.1 Kiritimatiellia bacterium
CTCCTGTTTTCGGCATGGCGCGCGGAGGCTCCCCATGCCTCCTGTTCTCCTGTTTTCGGCACGGCGCGCGGAGGCTCCTCACGCCTCCTGTTCTCATGTTTTCGGCACGGCGCGCGGAGGCTCCTCATGCCTCCTGTTCTCCTGTTTTCGGCACGGGGCGCGGGCTCGGTCGAAGTCGCCCGTGTCGACGGGAATGGCGGGATCTTTTCGCGAAACGGATGTGCTATAATGGGCGGCATGAAGAAATCCATTTTCGCGCTTGCAGCCCTGGCGCTTGCTCCCGCTTTGGCGGAGGAGGGCTGGATCGAACTGTTCAACGGCCGCGACCTCTCGGGCTGGACGCCGAAGATCCGCCATTCGCCCTGCGGCGAGAATCCCGGCAACACGTTCCGCGTCGAGGACGGCCTGCTGAAGGTCCGTTACGACGATCCGTTCTACAAGGATGGTTTCAAGGAACGTTTCGGCCACCTCTTCTGGAAGAATCCGTTCACGAACTTCGTGCTGCGCTGCGAGTATCGGTTCGTCGGCGAGCAGACGCCGGACGGTCCCGGCTGGGCGCGCCGCAACAACGGCGTGATGCTCCTCGGCCAGACGCCCGAGACGATGAAGCTGGACCAGTCCTTCCCCGATTCGATCGAGTTCCAGCTGCTCGGCGGCTTCGGAAGCGGCAAACGGTCGACCGCCAACCTCTGCACGCCGGGCACGCAGGTCGTCTATGAGGACAAGCTCTACACGCCGCACACGCTCAACTCCTCGTCCGACACCTATCCCGGCGACCAGTGGGTGACGGTCGAGGCGGAGGTGCGCGACGGACACGTCGTCTTCCGCGCGGGCGGTCGGGACGTGCTGGCGTTCGACGATCCGCAGCTGGACGACGGCACGCCGATTCGCAGCGGCACGATCTCGATTCAGTCCGAATCCGCCCCCACGGACTTCCGCCGCATCGCGGTGAAGCCGCTGCCGTCCGCGCCCGCGACATTCGCCAATCCCGTCATTCCCCACGACTTCCCCGACCCGACGTTCTGGGAGGGCGGGGACGGCTGGTTCTACGGCACCGCGACGGGCGGCGGCACGCTGAAGACGGTCCACCGCAGCCGCGACCTGGTGGCCTGGGAGGACACGAAGCAACCGACCATCGCGCCGGAGGACCTGCCGAAGCTGCACGCCTTCGCGAAGACGTTCTGGGCGCCGGACATGGTCAAGGTGGGCGACAGCTACCGCCTCTACGTCACGCAGTTCGTCTCGAGCGACACGAACCGGCTCGTCGTGCTGACCGGCGCGAAGCCGCAGGGGCCGTTCCGCTTCGCGGGCGTCGTGGTCGAGAACTGGAAGTTCGGCAAGAAGGACCTCGGCATCGACTCGGAGGTCGTCCGCGACGCGGACGGCACGCTGCGCCTCTTCATCGGCAGCGTCGCGGGCGGCGTGTGGCGCACGCGTCTGACGGACGACGGACTCGCCCTTGCGCCCTGCGCGGTGTTCGAACACGTGGCGGGGCTCGTCCCCGCACGCGACGACCGCGGCTGGATCTATTCGCACCGCTGCTACGAGGGGTCGTACCTCTTCCGCCGCGGGGACTGGTGGTACCTCTTCGTCAGCTGCGGCGCGATCCACGGCGGCTCGTACAAGCTGTGTGTCGGGCGGGCGAAGTCCCTGACGGACGACTTCGTGGACAGGTCCGGGAAGTCGCTGCGCGAAGGCGGCGGCGAGATCCTGCTGCAGACCGACCCGAAGAGCGACTTCAGCGGCGCCGGCCACAACGGCGAGATCTTCACGGATGCCGACGGGCGCACGTTCATGTTCATCCACTCGCAGTGGAAGGGCACGGGCGGCAGGAACTGGCGCAACGGCGCGCGCTGCACCTCGCTGCAGGAGGTGCGCTGGACCGCCGACGGCTGGCCCTGGTTCGAGACCGGCGCGCTGCTGCCGCGCGAGAAAAATCCGCGCGTGACCGTCCGTTGACCGTTTCTTGATTTGATCCGGCGCCGCGCCGCACGGACGCCGCGCGGGACATATGGTGCGGGCCCTTGACGTGTGGTATACTGGAGGCATGAAAACCTGCATCGCATCCCTGCTGGCCGCATTCGGCCTGCTGTCCGTCTCCGCCGCCGACGTGCGCGTCACCGACCGTGGCATCTCAGGCGACGGCGTCGTCTGCCAGTCCGCCGCGCTGAAGAAACTCGTCTCCGAGGTCCCGGACGGCACGACGCTCGTCTTCCCCGCCGGCTGCTACTTCCTTTCGAAGGCCGTGCCGCTGGAGAAGAAGAAGGGGCTGACGTTCCGCGGCGAGAAGGGCGCCGTCCTCAAGCTGCACTTCTCCCCGTGGGGGCCGGTCTCGGAGTCGAACAACGGCTTCTGCGCGCAGGACTGCGACGGCCTGACGTTCGAGAACTTCACGGTCACGACGGACCACCCGTCCAGCTGCGCGGGCCGCATCGTCGCGCTCGACCCCGCGAACGGCACCTACGACGTGCAGATCGACCCCGAGTTCCCGATCACGGGCTGGGAGCACTTCTGGGGCACGGACACCTGCGACGACGAGGGCATGCCCGACTACGCGATCGAGACGTACGAGAACGTCACGCAGGCCGAGGTGCCGGACGGCCGGGGCGGCACGCGGACCAAGTACACGGGCACGAAGTACGAGCTGGTCGCCCCCCAGCTCATCCGCGTCGTGCCGCCGAAGGGGAGGAACTTCGACTTCCGCCGCCTCCACGTCGGCCACCGCGTCCTCTACCGCTACATCATCTACGGCAGCACCGTCTTCGCCTTCGCGGGCTGCCGCGACACGGTCCTGCGCGACATCGAGATCGAGCGCTGCGCCTCCATGGGCGCCGTCGTCTCGCCGCCGTCGCGCAACATCACCTTCGAGCGCTTCAACATGCGCGTGCCGAAGAACAGCGCCGCGCTCTACTGCGCGAACGCGGACGGCATCCACATCCTCGGCCTCACCGGCTTCCTGAAGATGAAGGACTGCCACTTCCTCGGCCTCGGCGACGACGCGCTGAACATCCACGGCAAGGCCGGCGAGGTGAAGGCCTTCGACCCCGCGACGGGCGAGGCCACGCTCATCTGCCGCAACACGAAGCGCCAGGAGACGCGTCTGCCGCGCGCCTGGGCCGCGGCGGGCGAGAAGCTCGTCGTGTACGACGGGAAGACGTTCCTCACGAAGGGCCTCGTCGACGTCGTGCGCTACGGCGACGACGGCCGGGCGTGCATCAGGGCCGGGGGCGTGGACATGAAGCCGGGCGACGTGCTCGCGAACGACAAGGACTTCGCGTCCGTCGAGATCACCGGCTGCTCGGTGAAGAACACCCGCGCGCGCGGCTTCCTGCTGCAGTCCCGCAACATGGTCGTCGCGGACTGCACGTTCACCGGACTCTCCCTGCCCGGCCTGCTCATCTCCCCCGACATCCGCGTCTGGAACGAGGTCGGCCCGACGGTCAACACCGAGGTCCGCAACTGCACGTTCGAGAAGTGCGGCATGAACGGCAGCCCCGCGAACCTCGGCGCCCTCACCGTCAAGACGAGCCACGACGTCCACCCCGGCACGGACCCCGCCGGCGTGCACCGGGACATCCGCATCGTCGGCTGCCGCTTCACGAACTGCGGCAACAGCGGCGTCTTCGTCTCCTCGACGGACGGCGTCAAGGTCCGGGACAACACGTTCTCGCGCTGTTCGGTCCGCCGCTTCAGCGAGAAGAACGAGAACACGCTCTACGACATCTGGTTGAACAACTGCGCGAACGTGTCCATCGACGGCAACACGACGGACAAGGACGCGAAGTACCTCTCCCAGGTGACCGAGCAGACGAAGTGAGGCGCCGATACCCCAAGATGATTTCCATTTCGTCGGCCTGGTCTTGTCCAACGCGTCACCAGCTGATCAGCCGGGCAGCCGAGCAGCGGCGAATTTTCCCGCTCTCGGCGGGGTTCGCGCGCGTCCAATCTTCGGACGCGGCGGATCGGCGTCTGCGTCCGTCCGCAGGGGCGACCGCGCTCAATGTTTCGCATAATTGCGAAAAAACGCGACGGGGGTGATTTAAGTATAAGATTTTGGGAACTATATACTTGACTTGGGTTGATTGACGCATTTTGATTTTTTTTGTAAGGCTTTGTCACAAAGAAGTGTGCGAAGGAATTTTGAGTGATTTTGGTAAATATTTAACCCTATTGGGATTTAAATCTGATTGTGGTATAATACAAGTAGTTGAAATACAAGGATATCCTATGAGCGAAGACAAGAAAAATAATAGCAAAGAACCAGTTGACGAGTCCAATGTGGATTGGAGTGATTTTGGTGATGTGTGGTGGAAGAAGTACCAAACTGGCCTTGAAAAAGGTATTCCATCTGAAATCAAAGGTGACAAGACGGCAGATGAACTTATGGACTACCTGTTTGGGGGAATGGGAAAGAGGTGATATTATGGTTGTGAAATTTTCAAAAGAGGCGCAATTTAGCATATAGGAATATAGAGACTCCCTTTCAGAACCACCATATAGTTGTAACGATGACAGAATCCATGAATTGTGTAAGAAGATGATTGATTCCATCGTTAAGAAAGCGTCCAATGCAGATTCGTTATAGGTTTGTCCTTACAAAACATTGGGACAAGTGAAAGATAAGGAAGACAAACCTCAAAAGCAGAATTTGAGATGGTTTCAGTATAAATCACCATCTACATCTACTGATCTTTCCGAGGACGCGATCGTCACGTTCGGAGCGCGGGCGGCGGGCGCGGACCTGTCGGGCGAGCAGGTGCGCGGCCTCTACGGCGACGTCTGCCGCAAGGTGACGGCCGGCACGGGGCGGTCATTCCTCTGGCGCGCGGGCGACTTCCGCGCGGACGACGCGCCGGTGGAGCCGGTGGTGACGGCGTGGACGGAATCGGCGCCGCCGCTCTACTGCGCGGTCGACCTCACGGCCGGCACGAACACGACGAGCTATCCGTTCCAGTACTATCCGAGCGCGGCGGCGATTCCCGGCGGCGTGGGCAATCTCGCCTGGAAGACGCAGTGGCTGCTGATGCGCCGGATCGACCCCACGGGACCCGAGGGCTTCACCATGGGCACGCCCGACGGGGAGGCGCTGGCGGGAAGAAACGAAACGCCCCACACGGTCATCCTCACGCAGGCCTACTACATGGCCATCTACGAGACGACGCAGGAGCAGTGGGTGCGCGTGTGCCAGACGTGGACGACGGATAAGCGAAACAACAACGACAAGGGCACCCCGATGGCCAGCGGCGGCGGCACGCCCTTCGTCTATCGGTCGCGTCCGGCGGACAGCATGACGCAGATCGAGGCGGCGGCGTTCGCCGCCGACCTCGCGGCGCGCACGGGGCGCGCGTTCCGGCTGCCCACCGAGGCGCAGTGGGAGTGGGCCTGCCAGGCCGGTGCGGGCGACACGGTGGCGAACTACGACTGGGTCGTCCACTGGGATGTCACGGGGATGCTGCAGTTCACCGGTAACCACCATGTCCATCCGCAGTATGACTTAGACGAGCCGGGACCCCGTGAAGTGGGTTCCTTCCCGCCGAACGCCTTTGGACTCTACGACATGGAGGGCAATGCGTGGGAACTCGCGCGCGACCACTACGTGGAGGACCGCCGCACGCTCGCCAACCAGATTGATCCCGAGGGGCCCTCGTCGACTTCGGAGGCGAAGGTCGTCATCCGTGGCGGCAGCTACTACCAGGATTTCAACGGATTCAACGCCATGACCGGCAAGGGCCGGGAGAGCGTGACCCCTGCGTCGCGCTATCCCTACGGGGTGACTCAGGGTGACCGCTCGGTGAGCGTGCGGTTCTCGATCGACGTGGACGGCAGCCCGGCCTCCACATCGGCGGAGTCCGCCCCCTGCGCGGTGGACGCGCGCGTGAAGACGGTCGCGCTTTCGGAAGGCCTGAAGATCGACACCCTGCACGCCATGGGTTCGCTGTTCATCTTGCGGTGAGTGGGTCGAGAACGGAACGTGACAAGTGTTGAGCGTTGATTGCCGGATGATTGGAATGAAAACGACCTTAGTCCTCTGTATTTGCGGGGTGATGGGGATGGGGCCTGTCAACGGGCAGGATGCCCGTTGTCCCGGTGGAGAAGGGAAGATCGCGGCGACGGTGCGGGCGAATTCAAGATGAACGTCGGGTCGCGCATCTACACGCGTCCCGACGCGGTTTTTGCTATACTTTCCGCATGAAGAAGATTCTGAGTGCGGTGTTCGGACTGGCGGTGCTGGCGGCGGGAGCCTCGGACCGCGTGGACTGGTTCAAGGACGACGACGGCGTGACGGTGAAGGGCGCGGTGGTGCGTCCCGATCCCGCGGGCACGGAGAAGGAGATCGTCGCGCGCGTGACGAAGACGCTGTTCGCCGCCGAGGACGCGCAGCCGTTCGCGAAGCTGCTGCTGCTGCCGGTGCCGAAGGAGGCCGCGGGCGCGGCGGCGGCGAACGCGGCGCTGGCGAAACTGCCGGGCTCGCTGCACCGCGACTGGGAGTGGAGCGACGTCGAGTGGGTCGCGGACGAATCCGCGCTCGCGGCGCGCATCGTGGCCGCGAAGGGACCGAAGCCCGTCGTGACGTCCCTCGACGGCGCGTGGAAGTTCCGGCGCGAGATCCTCGTGAAGCCGGACGGGACGGAGACGGATCCCGGGACGGGCTGGGAGACGGTCGAGGTGCCGCATGACTGGGCGATCCGCAGTCCATTCCCCCCGAACGGACCGGTCGGTTCGGGCAAGCTGCCCTGGCAGGGCACGGGACGCTACCGGAGGTCCTTCGAGGTGTCGGACGCCGTCTTCGCCGAATGCGGGCGGGGCGGGAAGGTCTACCTCGAGTTCGACGGCGCGATGGCGCGTCCCGAGGTGTTCGTCAACGGGACGAAGGCTGGCGGCTGGAACTACGGCTACATGAGCTTCGTCGTGGACGCGACGCCGTTCGTCAAGGCGGGCGCGAACGAGCTCGAGGTCTTCTGCGACACGCGCCGGCACCGGTCCCGCTGGTATCCCGGCGGCGGCCTCTACCGCAGCGTGCGGATGAAGGCGCTGCCGCGCGAGCACGTGGTGCCGTACTCGCTCGCCGTCACGACGCCCGTCGCGACGAAGGAGAAGGCGATCGTGCGCGTGCGCTACACGTCGTCCGTGCGCGGCCCCGTCGAATATTGCTTCAACGTCGTGAACCCGCGTCTCTGGGACGTGGACGACCCGCACCTCTACGAGCTCGACGTGCTGGGCGAGAAGGTACGCTACGGCATCCGGCGGATCGAATGGACCGCGGACGACGGATTCCACCTGAACGGTCGCCGCGTGCAGCTGTACGGCGTGGACCTGCATGCGGACATGGGGCCGCTCGGCATGGCCTTCAACCGCTCGGTGATGAGGCGCCAGCTGCAGGTCATGAAGGACATGGGCGCGAACGCGCTGCGGACGAGCCACAACGCGCCGGATCCGCAGGTGCTTGACCTCTGCGACGAGATGGGCATCCTCGTGTGGAACGAGTGCTTCGACAAGTGGAACGGCACGGCGGGGCGGTACGACGACCCGGCGCGGCGCGACGTGGAGAGCGTGGAGGACTACGTCGGTCCGAACCTCGTGCAGTTCGTGAAGCGCGACCGCAACCACCCCTGCGTGATCGCGTGGAGCCAGTCCAACGAGATCGCCCCGGCGAACGCGAAGAACCCGGCCGGCCTCACGCGCGCCCGCTGTGCGCTCTTCCGGAAGATGATGCTCGCGGAGGACGACACGCGGCCGATCGGCTGCGGCAACGTGGGGCACGGGTGCTGCCCGAGCTTCCTCACGCGCGACCTGCACGCGGATCTCGACATCACGGGCTGGAACTACGGCGCGGCCTACCGCCGCATCCACGGGATCTACCCGAAGATGCCGCTCGTGTACACGGAGTCCGCGTCCGCGGTCAGCGCCTTCGGCGCCTACGAGAATCCGCCCGCGAACGGCCGGCACGACTGGCCGGCGGAGGAGGGCGTGGTGAGCGCGTACGACCACAACGCCGGGCCGGACATCCCGGACGTCGAGTTCGAGCGGATGGAGCAGGACCGATACTGCGCGGGCGAATTCGTCTGGACGGGCATCGACTATCTCGGCGAACCCTACCCCTACACGGCGAACCAGATCGGCAAGGCGCGCAATGTGCCGGTCGAACGCCTCGCCCGCAGCTCCTACTACGGCATCTGCGACCTGAACGCGTACCCCAAGGACCGCTACTGGCTCTACCGCTCCTACTGGAAGCCGGACGCCTTCACGCTGCACGTGCTGCCGCACTGGAACTGGGCGGGCCGGGAGGGGACGAACGTGCCCGTCTACGTCTACACGAACGGCGACGAGGCGGAGCTCTTCCTCAACGGACGCTCCCTTGGCCGCCGCCGGAAGGGCGAGGTGCAGAAGGCGGATCCGACGAAGAAGGACTTCCGCGGGAACCGCTACTACGAGATCTGCGACAAGTACCGCCTGCGCTGGCTGGACGTGCCGTACGAGCCGGGCGAGTTGAAGGTCGTCGCGTACCGGAAGGGCGCGAAGCTCGGCGAGAAGGTCGTCCGCACGGCCGGGAAGTCCGTGCGCGTGCAGGTCACGCCCGAGCAGACGAAGCTGCCTGCTGACGGGAAGACCGTGGTCTTCGCGGCCGTGGACCTCGTGGACGCGGCGGGCGTGCGCGACCCGCTCGCGACGGACCGCATCGCGGTGAAGGTCGAGGGACCGGGCGACCTGCTCAGCGTCTCGAACGGCGACGCGCGCGACCTGACGTCCTTCGTGAATTTCGACAGTTATCCGCTCTACTATGGCAAGGCGTTCGTCACGCTGCGGCGCAGGGCGGGTCAGACGGGGCGGGTCACGCTGACGGTGTCCTGCGCGGGCCGCGAGCCGGCGCGCGTCGTGTTCGAATGAGGCGGGGTGCCGGACTGGGACGCCTGGCCGCCGCGTTCCTCTGGGGCATGGCGCACCTGGCCTTCGCGTCGCCCGCCGAGCGGGTGGTCGCGACCGCCGCGGCGCTGCGCGAAGGCGAGCGGATCGCCTACGACCTCTACTACCAGAAGGGCTTCGTGGCGATTCCCGCAGGGACGGCCGAGCTGTCCGTGACGCGGACGAACGGGGTGTACGACCTCGCGCTGACGCTGGCCGCGTCGCCGGTGGTCGAGAAGGTGTACCATCTGAGCACGCGGCTCGCGAGCCGCGTGATGCCGGACCTGCATCCAATCCGCTACACGAAGCACGCGGAGGAGGGTGGGCGCGTGTACGACGAAGTCGTCGACTTCCGGACGATGGCGGACGGCGGGTGCGCGGTGAGCTGCCGGCGGACGTTCGCGGACGGCCGGGTCCGCACGAACGAGGTGTGCCGCGCGGAGTCCGTCCACGATCTCCTGAGCGTCATCTTCCAGGCGCGGGCGACGGATCTGCTGGAACGGGCGAAGGCGGGGCGCGTGGTCCTGCCCGTCGCGACGGGCCTGAAGGTCGAGGACCAGGTGCTGGTCTTCAAGGGCGACGAAAAGGTCAGAACCGCGGATGGAAAGGACGTCCCGAGCCAGGTGTTCGGCCTGCTGAAGCAGGCGAAGCCCGGCGAGGAGGCGTCCGAGCTGGCGCGCTTCTGGCTCTCCAGGGACGCCCGCCGCCTGCCGTTGCGGATCAACCTCAATCTGAAGTTCGGCTCCGCCAGCGCCCGCCTGCGCGCAGGGACGGGCGCGGAGTGACGAGGTGGGCGGCGCGAGGACCCTGACCTGCATTGGAGCGCGCCTCTACTGTCACTTGGAACGGCTCCACGTTTGTACTGTCATTGTGAGATTGTAGCATTGGGCCATTGTAAGATTGTGCCATTGTAGAATTGTGGGATTGAGGAATTTTACAATCCCACATTGTTACAATTTCACAATGCTACAATCTCACAATCCCACAATAATCAGCCGCCGAGGGCAAATGGGAAGCGCTCTCAAAGTGACACTACAGCCCGCCTCTGCTTTCACTTGGAACGACTCCGCATGCGTTCGGCGCATCGAGCCTGGCACGTTCATCATGGGCGAGAATCCGGTGGTACGAGATCAGCTACTTCGGCTTCCGCCTCTCCTGCTCCGCGGATTCGTCCGCCAAGTAGTCTGGTTTCAGACTGAGATCCGGCATGCCGCCCGATCAAGACCTGCTCTCATCGGGCGACGGCATCCGCGTCGAAGGACGAGGGCGGCGTACTGTGGTATACTAGTCGGCATCGTGGATTTCCGAAAGAAGGTGTGACGATGCTGAGACTCGAAGGTTTGATTCCCCCGATGGTGACGCCGCTGGATGCGCAGCGGAAGCTGGACAAGGCGGGCCTGAAGCAGTTGCGGCGGGAACTCAAGGCGCTGTAGGGCGATGAGACTTCTGCTTGCAGTGCTGGCGGCGATGGGCGTGGGGATCGCGTCCGGCGCCTGTTCGTCTTCCTGGGACCAGTCCGGCGACTTCGCGTCCGCGGACCATGTCGCGAAGCGCGGGACGCAGTGCGTCGTGCTGACGTGGGACAGGCCGGACACGCGGCCAATCTGGTTCGGAGGCCGCAGCCGCAGCGTGGACGCGGGCGGGACGGGCGACTACAGCATCTATCTCGACGTCCAGTACGCGGATGGCAGCTGGAAGTGGGCGGTGTGCGCGCGCTACACGCGCGGGACGCACGACTGGGAGGCGCGGGCGCAGGTGTTCGAGCCGGAGAAGCCCGTGGCGCGCATCGAGTACTTCATGTTCCTGCGGAAGGCGGGGACGGGGCATGCGGACTTCGACGGGGCGTTCCTGAGGCGGGAGACGCCGCCGGAGGGGACGCTGCTGCAGGAACGCGCCTTCTCCCTGCAGCCGGTGAAGGACGCGGTGCGCGTGCAGGAGCTGCGCGTGGCGGGGAAGAGGACGGCGACGACGTTCTCCGAGCGGCCCGCGGCACCGCGGGCATGTCCACTCGGGGCGGAGGAGACCATCGTGTGGACGGCCGACTCGATGCGGCGCGTGTATCCGCTCGACTTCCCGTCCGCCGCGGAGCGGACGACGCCGGCGATCGATCTGGAGCTCGCGCGCGGCGAGGCGGAATCCGCCCAGGTGTGCGTGTCGTGCGGGACGGGCGTAGCGTCCGGCGAGGCCGGACTTGCCGTCGCGGGGAACTTCCCGGGGAAGGTGGACGTGCGGCGTGTCGGCTACCTGGCGCGACGGGACGGCTACCATCCCCATTCGTGCGGACGGGCGGGGGACGAGCTGTGGTTCCCGGAGCCGCTGCTGCCCGGGACGCCCATGCGCACGGTGCCGGGCGGAACGGTCGGCGCGTGGATGACGTTCACGGCGGCGCGGGACGCGAAAGCCGGCGTGTACGCGGGCGCCGTGACGGTGTCCGCGGGCGGACGGCAGATGAAGGTGCCGTACCGCGTGCGGGTGCGGGACTTCGCGCTGCCGGAGCGGTTCGGGCTCAGGACGGCGTACTCGGTCATGGACGGCTTCATCCGCGCGACGTATCCGGATCCGGACGATTTCAAGGCGCGGAAGCGCGAAGCCTGGGACCTCATGCTCGACCACCGGCTCAATCCGGACGACATCTCGCGCACGGCGCCGCCGGACCTGGACGACCTCGAATACGCGGCGAAGCGCGGCATGAACGCGTTCAACGTGCTCAACCTCGTGCCGCCGCCGAAGGACCCGCGGACGAAGTGGGTCTGCTGGGTCGACCCCGAGGCGGCCTTCAGCGAGGAGACGTACGCGCACTTCCGGCGGACGCTCACGCCGTACATCGCCGAACTGAAGCGGCGCGGCCTCGACAGGTACGCGTACGTGTACGGATTCGACGAGCGCGAAAAGAACTTCTATCCCCAGCTGCTGTCGCTTTGGAAGCGGCTGAAGGCCGACTTCGGGTTGCCCGTGATGACGACGGCGTACATGTACCGCGACGTGACGCAGGGGAAGCTCGCGTTCGAGTCGCCGCTCGCGACGATGACGGACATCCATGTGCCGCTCGAGTCCGTCTACGATCAGGCGCTGTCGGACCGCTATCGCGCGCTGGGCCGCGAGGTCTGGTGGTACACGTGCTGCGGACCTTGGGAACCGTGGTGCAGCAACGCGTCCTACGAGTATCCGCTGGTCGAATGCCGCGTACTGGGGTGGGTGCTGCGGCGGACGCGGGCGGACGGCTATCTCTTCTGGCACGTGAACTACTGGGGGGCGGGACGGCTGGACGAGGCGGAGACCTTCTTCGCGGACTGGGACACGTACTCGGGGCTGGGCATGCCGGGCGACGGAATCTTCCTCTATCCGGGGCGGGAGCACGTGCTGGGGGGCATCCGTCTCGCGAACGTGCGCGACGGCGTGGAGGACTACGAGTGGCTGCAGCTCGCGGAGCAGGCGGCCGGGCGCGAAAAGGTCGAATCCGTCCTCCGCGAGGTGGCGGAGAGCGGGACGTCCTTCACGCGCGACCCCGTCGTGGTCCGCCGCGCCCGCACCCGCCTTGCGGATCTGGTCGAGGCGCGATAGGGGCGTCCTCTCCCAGCCCGCGGACACGGCGATCATCGTCCGCTCGGCGGCGCGGTGTGGTATACTGTCTGTCTTCGATTTCACAACTGAAAGGATTTCAAGATGGACTCTGACAAACCCCTCGTCGGCATCGTCATGGGCAGCGACAGCGACTGGCCGCTGGTGAAGAAGGCGTGCGACACGCTGGACGCCTTCGGCGTGCCGTACGAGACGCGCGTGATCAGCGCGCACCGCACGCCCGAAGTGGCGATCGAGTACTCGAAGACGGCCGAGGGCCGTGGCATCAAGGTCGTCATCGCGGCGGCCGGTGGCGCGGCGCACCTGGGTGGCGTGCTCGCGGCGGGTACGGTCCTGCCCGTGATCGGCATCCCGGTGGCGGGCGGGGCGCTGAACGGGCTCGACGCGCTCTATGCGACGGTGCAGATGCCGTCCGGCGTGCCGGTCGCGACGGTCGCCTGCGGCAGCGCGGGCCCGACGAACGCGGCGCTCCTCGCGGTGCAGATTCTCGGCACGGCCGACGCCGGCCTGCGCGAGAAGTTCCGCGCCCACAAGGCCGAGCTGGCGGCGAAGGTGGCCAAGGCCAACGCGAAGATCCACGAATGAGGCTCCGCGTCTTTGCAAGCGGATCCAAGGGCAACTGCCTGGCGCTGCGGGGCGCCGGGCGGATGTTCCTCGTCGATCTGGGCCTCTCCTGCCGCGAACTGACGAAGCGGATGAAGGCGTGCGGACTCTCGCCCGACGAGGTCGCGGGGGTCTTCTTCACGCACGACCACTCCGACCACTGCGCGGGTGTGGCGACATTCCACAAGAACTTCCCCGACGTGCCGCTCTACGCCAACGGCAACACGGCGGACGCCATCGCGGCCGTCACCGGCGTGGAGGACGGCTGGTGCGTCTTCGAGACGGCGGAGGAATTCGCCGTGGACGGACTGTCCGTCACCACGTTCTCGGTGCCGCATGACGCGGCCGACACGGTGGGCTATCTGTTCGGCGACGGGCGGTCGACGCTCTTCGTCGGCACGGACATGGGCGTGATGACCCTGCCCGCGATGGAGGCTCTGTCGCGCGCGACGTGCGCGGTGCTCGAATCCAACCACGACCCGGAACTGCTCCAGCGCTCCGAGCGGCCCGTGTCGCTCAAGCAGCGCATCGCGGGGCGAAGCGGGCACCTGGCCAACTACCAGGCCGCCGACGCGGTCCGCGAGCTCAATCCCCCGAACCTGCGGACGCTGCTGCTGGCGCACCTTTCCGAGCAATGCAACGGGCCGTGGCTCGCACGGGAGGCGATGGAGAAGGCCCTGGCGGAGCTCGGGCGGTCGGACATCCGGCTGGCGACGCTCGGGCAGGACGCGCCGAGCGACCTCTACGAGTTCTGATTTTGGTATACTGCGCGCATGTTCAAGCGTGCGCGCATTCTTTTCGCCGCGTTGTCGGCGGTCCTTCCCGGCATGGCGGGCGACTTCCACGCGACCCCCGCGGACGTGGGAGGTTCGATTTCGCGTCCGGCCTTCGATTTCTCCCTTGTCGTGCATGGCGAGGGCTGGCGGCGGTGCGGCCGGATCTCCAGCACGGCGAAGTCCCGGTACGAACCGCCGGCGGAGGCCGGGCGCCAGACGTTCGAAGTCGCCGTGCCGGAGGGGCCCGTGCTCGCCGGCGAGTCCAGCCTGAGGGGGACGGACGGCGCACTTGCCGTGCGTTACGCCCTCGAGACGAAGACGCCGGGGCGCGTCGAGACGGTCTCCGTGCAGGGATACGTCAGGATGGACGAGTTCGGCGGAGGCCGCGTGGCGGCGGACGGGAAGACGCGCGCGCTGCCTTCCGCGGGCGAGGAGAACGGCGTGGAGTTCGGCCTGGGAACCGTCTCGGACCTGCGCGTCGAATCCGCGGACGGCCGGAAGTCGCTCGCCTTCGCCTTCGCGAAGCCCGTGGTCGTCTCCGTGCTGCGCAAGCGGGGGCTGGACAGGCTGACGCTGCGCCTCTCGGCCGTGCGGCACGCGGCGCTCCTCGCCGGCGACCGGCATGAGATCGCCTTCACGCTGAAGGCCTCCGAGCCGGTCGTGGACGTCAATACGCCCTGGACGGCCGCCGAGGGCCCGGACTTCGTGCCGCTCGCCTACCGGGCGGACATCGTGAAGGGATCCGCGCTCGACTTCACGGGCATCGTCCCGCGGCACGTATGCGGCACGCACGGCCGCCTGCGCGCGAGGGGCGGGCATTTCGAGTTCGACGGCCTGCCGGGCGTGCGCCAGAAGTTCTTCGGCATGAACCTCCACTCCTATGCCTGCTACCACACGATGGAGGAGGCGCGGCGCCTGACGGACCTCTTCGTGCGCTGCGGCTACAACGCGGTCCGCTTCCACAACTACGAGAACGAATACATGGGGCTTACGAAGGGGTCGCCCGACGAGGCGACGCCCGTGCCCGAACGGTTCGAGGGCCTCGACAACCTTGTCGCCGCCTGTCGCGAACGCGGGCTCTACGTGACGGTCGACCTCCACATCGGCCGCCGCGTGTCCTACCGGGCGATCGGGATCGACAAGCCCGGCATGGTGGTCAATTCGGACGGCATGAAGGGCGAGATCAAGTACCAGTACCTCGTGAACCCGAAGGCGCGGGAGAACTTCAAGACCTTCGTCCGCGGCTTCTTCGAACACGTCAATCCGCATACGGGGAACCGCTATGCGGACGAGCCGACGCTCGCGCTCGTCTCCGTGGTGAACGAGAGCCCCTGCTGCTGGAACCGCTACGGCGGGAATGGCTGGAAGACCGACCTCTGCAAGCTCGAATACGACCTCATGCGCGAGATGTCCGCCTTCATCCGCGACGAAGTGAAGAGCCAGGTCCCGCTCACGACGTGCAACGGCGGGGCGATGCCGTTCTGCCTGCAGCCGATGCGCGACGCCTTCTGCGACTACGTCGACGACCATTTCTACTACGACCACCCGCAGTGGCCCGCGAAGACGAAATGGACGCCGGGCGACCGCGTGCCGATGTATACGCGCAACCGTCGCTACGTGGCGGATGGACTCGAGATCCCTCCCCAGGCGCTGATGACGCGCCTCTGGGGCAAACCGTACGTGATCACCGAGTTCAACTGGTGCGCGCCGTCCCTGTACCGCGCGTCCGCCGGGCTGGTCGTCGGCGCGATGGCCGGGGCTCAGGACTGGGACGGACTCTGGCGCTACCTGTGGGCGCACGACCACGCCCGCGCGCTCGAGCCGGGCCGGCATCCAATCGCGAAGCTCGAGAGCGCGAGCGATCCGCTCGCGATGGCCGCGGACCGCGCGGCGATGTGCCTCTTCCTGCGCGGGGACATGGAACCCCTGCCGCGGAAGGCGTCCGTCGTGATTCCCAGGAAGTCCCTGGACGTCGAGAAGCCGCACGCCTGCGTCTGGGGGCGGGACCTCGCCTGGCCGACGGCGGGCTGGTACGCGCAGCTCGGCACGGCGATGGACCGGGGGCCGGAGGGGAGCGTGAAGGACTTCTCCTATCCGGACGACGTAAAGATCTCCAGTGAAAAGGCGGTGTCCGCGCTCGGCATGTCCGGCCGTCCCCTGGCGGACGGTGCGGTCTCCGTCGACCGTGCCCGCAACGCCTTCTGCGTCCAGACGCCGCGCACCTGCGGCGGCAGTGTGGAGAAGGGCGCGTTCGCCGCCGGCGCGCTTTCCGCGGACTGCGGCGACCAGGTCGCGACGATCTGGGCGAGCTCGCTCGACGGTCGCGACCTATTGACTTCCGGCCGCATCCTGCTGACGCATCTGACGCGGCTGTACAACACGGGCGACCGGTTCGCGGACCGCGACGGGACCTACCTGCTCGCCAGCGGCGCCTCCCCCTACCTGATGCCGCGGGCGCGGGCGGAGGTCTCACTGGCGCTGGCGGATCCCGGCGTGGCGCGCGTCTACGCCCTGGATTCGGACGGGTCCCGGCGCGGCGAGGTGCCCGCCTCCGTGCGGGACGGACGGCTGGTCTTCACCTGCGACACGGCGCGCGACGCGAAGCAGGCGACCTATCTCTACGAAATCGCGCGCGAGGCCGCGCGGAAGGAGTAGGCTATGACGGGTGTGCGGATGGCGTTGGCCGCGGTTGGCGCGGTCCTGGTGATGGGCACGGTGCCGGCTCGGGCGGACCTCTACGACGACTTTGTCACGCCGCCGATGGAGACGCGTCCCTGGTGCTACTGGTACTGGGTGAACGGCAACGTCGACCAGGAGACCGCGACGGCGGATCTCGAGGCCATGAAGAAGATGGGTTTTGGCGGCCTGCTGCTGCTTGACCCGCGGGGCTACGACACGCGGGTCTGGAAGCCCGAGGTCAAGCTCGCGTTCGCAAGTCCCGAGTGGTACGGGATGGTCGCGTACTGCGTGCGGGAGTGCGCACGGCTGGGGCTAGAGTTCACGATGAACCTTTCGGACTGCGGCGGTTCGCTGAAGGGACCGTGGAAGACGGGCATGGACGGCCCGAAGCGGCTCGTGTGCGGCGTGGACGTGCAGGACGTCCCCGCGGACTACGAGAACTACCGCGACATCTGCGAGCTGACGGTGCGCGTGCCGGCGGACGCGCGGGTGAAGACGGGCTGGCGGAACGCGGGCGGCGCGACGGGGCGCTGGGAGAAGGACGCGGCCGCGGCGATGGTGCCCGTGCTCGCGCCGGGCGTCCCGGGCGGCCGCGACGTGCGTCTGCGTTTCGGCTACTGTGCGATTCCGAAACGCGAATTCGATGTCGACGTCATCGACCCCGCGGCGGTCGAGCGCCATTTCAACCGCATCGTCGAGCCGCTCTGCGCCGTGCTCGGACCGCTTGTCGGCACGACGTTCACCCACGTGTATTCGGTGAGCTGGGAGGGTGCGATCCCCACCTGGACGCCCGCGATGGAGGCCGAATTCAGGTCGCGCGCCGGCTACGACCTGCGCCCGCACCTCCCTGCGCTGGCGGGGTTCGGCGATGCGGGGAAGGTCCTGAAGGACTTCCGGCGTACGCGCAACGACATGTTCCGCGAGAACTTCTACGGCACGGTGCGGCGTCTGGCGCATGCGCGCGGGCTGAAGATCTATTCCGAAAACGGCGGACCCTGGAACCGCAGCCCGAGCGTCTTCCTCGAGGCGGACCAGCTCACCGCGCTCGGGTTGAACGACATGCCGCAGGGCGAGTTCTGGCCCGTCCCGCCCTCGCACCACGCCGACCTGGCGCACAACGTGGCGGCCGCGAACGCGGCGCGCATCTATGGCCTGAAGCGCGCGTCCGCCGAGGCGTTCACGACGATGGACTACCACTGGAACATGCTGCCGTGCCGTCTCAAGCGCAGCGCGGACGACGCGTTCGTCGACGGCATCAACCACTTCGTGTGGCATACGTTCAGCTGCTCGCCGAAGGCGTTCGGCATGCCCGGCATCGAGTACTTCGCGGGCACGCACATCAACCGCAACGTGACCTGGCACGGACAGGCCCACGCGTTCATCACGTACCTGGGTCGCTGCCAGGCGCTGCTACAGGCCGGCGACCCGGTCGTCGACCTCGCCGTCTACGCGGGCCCCACGGCCTACCGCCACTGGGGCCGCTACCGCACGCTGCCGTTCGATGGCGCGACGCTCGCCATTCCGCGCGGCTACAACTACGACATCCTGAACGACGAGAAGCTCGGGCTGAAGGACCGCTACGCGGCCTTCGTGGACGCGACGAAGCCCGGGGCCGCCTGGCCGGAGCTGCCGCCGCCGGACTTCGAGGGCGACTTCAACGACGTCGTCCACCGACGGCTGGCGGACGGCACGGAGATCTACTTCGTGACCACGACGGAGGGAAAGCCGAGACGTGGCGACGAGACGTTCCGCGTGTCCGGAAAGGTGTGCGAGCTCTGGGATCCCGTCACCGGCAACCGGCGTGTCGCGACCGAGGCGCAGCCGACGGCGGATGGTCGCACGAAGGTGCCGCTCGCCTTCCCGCGCGACGGCTCGGTCTTCGTCGTGTTCCGTCCGAATGAACTCGCCATCCCCGCGCGCTTCGGGGAGCTTCCGTCGGTGATGCGGCACGAGCCGCTGAAGGGGGGCATGGAGATCGCCGGTCCGTGGTCCGTCGACCTGGGCGGGCATGCGCTCGACCGTCTCGGCGACTGGACGAAGAACGCGGACTTCGAGGTGCGCCATTTCTCCGGCACGGCGAAGTACCGGACGACGTTCGTGCTCGACGCCGTGAAGGGGGACCGCCTGCTGCGGCTCGGCCATGTGGAAGGAGGCGTCGCGGAGGTGTTCGTGAACGGCGTGGACTGCGGCGTCGTCTGGTGCGCGCCCTGGTACGCGAAGATTCCCGCCGCGGCGCTGAAGACCGGCACGAACGCCCTCGAGGTCCGCGTCACCAACACCTGGCGTAACCGACTGATCGGCGATTGCCTTGTGCCGCCGGAGCGACGCATGACGAGGAGCTGCCTGCAGTACAAGACGGGGCCGCACAACAACGCCCGCGGGGAATGGGGCTTTGCGGACGTTACGCAGGGCTATTCCGCGAACGATCCGCTCGACAGCTGCGGCCTCTACGGCCCCGTTTCGTTGCGCTAATTTGCCCCTTGACGGCGGAACGGGGAATTGGTACACTTCTCAACTGTCATCCACGGAGAGGTGGCAGAGCCTGGTTGAATGCACATGACTCGAAATCATGCATACCGCAAGGTATCGGGGGTTCGAATCCCTCCCTCTCCGCCAAGGCGGGCGTAATTCAATGGCAGAATAGGAGCTTCCCAAGCTTCTTACGTGGGTTCGATTCCCATCGCCCGCTCCACTGAAAAGCAAAACCCCGGCGATTCGCTGGGGTTTCGTTTTTTTCCGTGTGGGGCGGAACTACTTGCGGTGCTGGTCGCAGTACTTCCAGCCCGGGGCGGCGTTGCGGGAGCAACGCTTGCCGTTGCCGGTGAAGGCGCGGCACTGCCCGATCTCCTGTTTCGCGTCGGCGAGGCGCTTGCCGGCCTCGTGCTGCTGGCAGAAGAAGTGCTTCGGGAAGGCCGTGCGGCTGCACTGCTTGCCCTCCTCCGTCAGGGCCTTGCACTGCACGGGCTTCTCCTGCTCGAGGTGCTGCTGGCAGAAGGCGCGGCCTTCGAGGGCGGCGCGTTTGCACTGGGTGCCGGCCTGGGTCTTCCCCTTGCACTGGGCCGCGAATGCCGTGGCTGTGGCGAGGGACAACGAGAGCACAAGAAGGGTGCGGAGCATGGTTTGGCGTTCCTTTTCGTAGGTGTGGTAGGGCTACGGCGCTCATTCTAGCACAAGCGCGGTGGCCCGACAAACCCTTTCGGCCCATTACGCCCACCTCACTTGTCGGGTGCACGTTCTAATTGGCAAAATGGATTTGCCCATCCGGTCCAATGGACCCGTTCTACCCGTTCTGCCCATCTGGCCCGTTTCCCCTAGCCAGCCCGTTTTTCCTACCCAGCCTGTTCTGCCACCCAGCCCGTTCTGCCTACCCAGCCCGTTCTGCCCATTAGGTCAGGCCATTCGACCTTATGGTCTGGGGAGGGTCGAGGGTGGAAGTCCCAAGGTCTCCGGCATGCGCCGACTTAGCCTCGGACAGTTCCGAGATGAAATCTCAAGTCGCGCAGGACCAGTCCCGACGCCTCCGCCGTCTTCCCTTCAAATCGCTCCGAGGCGAAATCCGAAGCTCCGCGGCCCGCCCGTCCATCCCCCTGCGACTTCGCCCCGGACCGTTCCGAAGCGAAATCCGAAGTCCCGCGGTCCGCCCGTCCTTCCCCCAGAGACTTCGCCCCGGACCGCTCCGAAGCGAAGTCCGAAGCCCCGCAGTCCGCCCGTCCTTCCCCCAGGGACTTCGCCTCGGGCCGTTCCGAAGCGAAGTCCGAAGCCGCCGGGGCGGCCTGGTTGGACCTGGATGTAATCA
>JAEDMN010000230.1 GCA_016302985.1 Kiritimatiellia bacterium
CGCTGATGGAGATCGTCTCCGAGCCGGACATGGAGTCCGCCGACGACGCGATCGCCTACCTCACGGCCCTCAAGGAGATGCTCGTCTACGCCGGTGTCTCCGCGTGCAACCTCGAGGAGGGCAACATGCGCTCCGACGTCAACATCTCGATCCGTCCGAAGGGCGACACGCCCGGCGTGCTGCCGACGAAGGCGGACGGCTCGATCGACTTCTCGAAGCTCGGCACCAAGGTCGAGATCAAGAACATGAACTCCTTCAGCGGCATCCACGCCGCGCTCGAGTACGAGGCCCGCCGCCAGCGCGCGTGCATGGACCACGCGATCCCGCTCGTGCAGGAGACGCGCCGCTGGGACCCGGACGCCCTGGAGACGGCGCCGATGCGTTCGAAGGAGAACGCCCACGACTACCGCTACTTCCCCGAGCCGGACCTCGTGCCCGTGGCCCTCTCCGAGGAGCAGATCGAGGAATGGCGCAAGCTCCTCCCCGAGAAGCCGGAGGCCCGCCGCGCCCGCATGATCGAGCAGTACGGCATCGCCGAGTACGACGCCGGCGTCCTGTCGCAGCAGAAGGCGAACGCGGACTACTTCGAGGCCGCCGCGCAGGGGCTCGACAAGAAGACGGCGAAGCTGCTCTGCAACCTCTACATGTCGGACGTCATGGCGCTCCTCAATGCGAGCGGCAAGGCGATCGGCGAATGCGCGATGACGCCCGAGGCGCTCCGCAGCCTGATTTCGCTGTCGGCGAAGGGCACGATCAACGGCCCCACGCTCAAGGAGCTCCTGCCGGAGATCTTCGAGAAGGGCGGCGACCCCGAGGCGATCGTCAAGGAGCGCGGCCTCGGCGCCGTCTCCGACACCGCCGCGCTCGAGGCGTTCGTCGACCAGGCGATCGCCGCGAACCCCGGTCCGGTCGCGGACTTCAAGGCGGGCAAGAAGGCCGCCGCCGGCTTCTTCGTCGGCCAGGTGATGAAACTCTCGAAGGGCAAGGCCGACCCGAAGCTCGTCGGTCCGCTCGTCGCGAAGAAGCTCGCCGCGCTCTGACCGCCATGCTGCACCCCGCGAACCTGGTACGCGCCGCCCTGGCGGGACTGCTCCTCTGCGGAGGACGGTCCCTCGCCGGGGCGAGTCGCTTTGTGGACGTCTCCCGCGTCGATTCCCGCTATTTCGCCAACCCCGACGGCTCGACCTGGATTCCCGTCGGCTGCAACATCTGCTTCGACCGGCTGCAGAAGCCGTCCGCCGAAGCCCGCGCGCTGTTCGACGGCTGGATGACGGCCTTCGCGGCGAACGGCGGCGACTTCATGCGCGTCTGGCTCTCCTGCCCCTTCGTCGAGGTGATGCCCGACACGGCCGGGACCTTCTCCGCCGAGGCGACGGACAACCTGAAATGGCTCGTCGCCCGCGCGGAGCAGCTGCACATCCGACTCAAGTTCACGTTCGAGAACTTCCGCCGCGTCGCGCCCGTGCAGAAGGATCTCGACCCGGCGAAGGGGATCATCTCGTTCACGCGTCCCGCCTATGCGCCCTACGCGCGGGACATGCGGGCGTTCTGGGACTCCGAGGACTGCTTCCGCTTCTATGTCGCGCGCGCCCGGCACGTCGCGGAGGCGGTCGGCAATTCCCCCGCCCTGGTTGCGGTGGAGCTTTGGAACGAGTACACCTCGACGGGCGTGTCCCTCGAGACCGGCTCCCGCTGGACCGCGCGCATGATGCCGGAGATCCAGCGGCTCTTCCCGCGCCAGATGGTCGTGCAGAACCTCGGCAGCTTCTCCGGACCGACGGCCTACGCCGACTACGACTGGCTGGCATCCGTCGCCGGCAACGCCTTCCTGCAGGCGCACCGCTACCTCGACCCGGGCGCGGAGATGGACGTCTGCCGCGGGCCGATGGACGTCCTCTGCGCGGACGCGGTCCGCGAACTGCTGGACCGCCGTCCCGACCAGCCCGCGCTCCTCGCCGAGACGGGGGCCGTCGAGCCGAACCACACCGGCCCCTCGCGCTTCTACGCGCTCGACAAGGCCGGCGAGCTCCTCCACGACGAGATCTTCGCGCCGTTCTTCGCCGGTTCCGCGGGCTGCGGCCAGCCCTGGCACTGGGACCACCAGTACATCGCCGGCAACGACCTCTGGCACCACTTCGCGAAGTTCCGCAAGGCCGTCGAGGGCCTCGATCCGGCGGCCGAGCATTTCCGGCCCTTCCACACGGAGACGCCCGAACTCCGCCTCTACGGCCTGCGCGGCGAGAAGACGACGGTCGTCTGGCTGCGCGACAAGCGCGCGACGCGCGAACACGATCTCGTCCAGGGGCTGCCCCCGCCTGTCGTGAAGGGGCGTCTGCCGCACGCCCTCCAGGCGGACCGCTACCACTGGTACCTGCCGTGGGAGGACAGGTCCGTCGACCTCCCGACCTCCGAGATGCCGCCGTTCACGCGCTCCGCGGTCGTCCGCTTCGCGACGCCCGTCCGCCCCGTGGCCGCGCCGGCGCCGGTCGCCCGCATTCCGCACGCGTCGAAGACGCCGGAAGGGCGGTTCCACCCGACCTACCCGAGCGCCTGCGATCCGGCGACGGCGAAGGCGCGTCCCGTGCCGGACTTCCTGCGCGGCGCCGTGATGTACCAGCTCTTCACGCGCATGTTCACGCCCGAGGGCACGTTCGAGGCCGCGCGGCGGAAACTGCCCGAACTGAAGGCGGACGGTGTCTCCGTCATCTACCTCACGCCGCACCAGCTCGCGGACGCCGATCCGGACCCGAAGCACTGGAGCGCGCGGCAGCGGGCGTCCGGGCTGGGGAATCCGAAGAACCCCTACCGGCAGAAGGACTTCTTCGCGGTGGATCCCGAATACGGAACGGCGGACGACCTCCGCCGCTTCGTTTCCGATGCGCACGCGCTCGGCATGAAGGTCATGTTCGACCTCGTCTACTTCCACTGCGGGCCGCGCGCCGTCTTCCTGGAGGACCACCCGGACTTCATCGTCCGCAATCCCGACGGCACGCCGAAGCTGGGCGAGTGGGCGTTCCCGGAGATGGACCTCTCGAAGGCGGCCGTCCGCGAGTACCTCTATGCGAACATGCTGGGCTTCATCCGCGACTACGACGTGGACGGCTTCCGCTGCGACGTCGCGGACATGCTGCCCGTCGACTTCTGGGAGGAGGCCGCCTGGCGTTGCCGTCGGGCGAAACCGGACGTCTTCTTCATGTGCGAGGGCCTGCGGGGCGACGACCAGCTCCGCGCCTTCGACCTCAGCTACGGCTTCTACACGCAGTGGACGATGGTCGACCTGCTGGCCGGGAAAGCCCCGGCCTCCCTGCTCGAAGCGGCCTGGCGCGCGCAGGTGCGGGACTATCCGCGCGGCTTCCACTGGATGCGCTGCTTCGAGAACCACGATTTCGCGAACCTGAATCCCGGGCAGAAGCGCAAGGAGGCCCTCTACGGACCGGAGCTGAACGCGGCGATGCTCGCGACCTGCTTCCTGCTCGACGGCGTGCCGATGCTCTACAATGGCCAGGAGATCGCGGACGCATCTCCCCATTCGATCTGGGCCAACCGCGACCATGGCGGCTGGTGCATCGACTGGTCGCGCGCGGGCGACGCCGTGGCGGTCGAGCGCCGCGCGCTCGTCCGCCGTCTCGCGCAGCTGCGCCGCGACCATCCCGCGCTTTTCGACGCGCCGGTCGTCTGGCATCCCGTCGCCGACCCGCAGTGCTGCTACGCATTCTCGCGTCCGCTGCCGGACGGCACGACGCTCACGCTCGCCGTCAACGTTTCGCGCGAATCGAAGTCCGTCACACTGCCCGGCGGCCGCACCGTCGCCCTCAAGCCGCAGGGGTTCGCAATCCAGTGATGGGTCTGTGCCACGAGTTTAAGGTCAAGGAAGTCAAAGATAGGGTATGAAATGAAGAAGATGCTGACGATTGTCGCCGCGGCTGCGCTGGCGCTGGGGGTGGCTTTCGCCGCGGACGCATCCGCGTGGAAGCTCGCGTGGAGCGACGAGTTCGACGGCACGGCGCTGGACACGAAGCGCTGGAACCGCTGCGGGAAGGGCGGCAGCGACTGGAACCGGAACATGTCCCTGCGCGAGGACCTCGTGCAGGTGAAGGACGGCATGCTCGTGATGTGGGGCGTGGCGAACACGGACACGAACGCGGACCCGCGTCCGATCCTGACGGGCGGCGTGCAGAGCGAGCACAAGGGCCTGATGGGCCTCGGCAAGGTCGAGATGCGCGTGAAGTTCGAGGACCACCAGAAGGGCGCCTGGCCGGCGCTGTGGATGCTCGGCGACCAGCCCGACGCCCGGGGCCGCGGCTGGCCATGGGCCGGCGAGATCGACATCGTCGAGCGCCTCAACGGCGACGCATTCGTGCACCAGACCGTGCACAGCGGCTGGACGTTCGTGAAGAAGCACGTGAAGGATCCGCCCCACCACGGGACGCCCGCGCCGATCCGGAACGGCGACTGGAACGTGTACGGACTCGAGGTGAAGGAGGACGCGCTGGTCTGGTATGTCAACGGCGCGGAGACCTTCCGCTACCCGAAGACGGACTGCGGCGACCCCGACCAGTGGCCGTTCGGCAAGCCGTTCTACTTCCTGCTCGACATGCAGCTCGGCGGAAAGTGGGTTGGCGAAGTCGATCGTTCGACGCTGCCCGTGAAGATGTACGTGGACTGGATCCGCGTGTACGAGCCGGCCCCCGGCAAATGACCGTTCCCGCCCGTGACCAGAAGAGAGGACCTCCGAAATGAAATCTCAACTTCTTGCGGTGCCTGCGGGCGCGAGCAGAAGGTCGAGCACGCGGTCCAGGGCGCCCGTGCGCCGTCGGCCGTCCAGCAGGGGGCGTCGATGACCGAGAAGGAGAAGATGCTGGCGGGGATGCCGTACGACT
>JAEDMN010000231.1 GCA_016302985.1 Kiritimatiellia bacterium
TTCTGCATGATCACGCCCTGGTGCCCGCAGGGCACGATGAACGTCTCGTCGTGGAAGACGGCCAGGTCGGGATTGCCCGACACCTTCCAGTGTCCGAGGAACTTCGGCTGCTCCGCGTCCTTGAAGTCCCAGAGGCCGATTTCGCGGCGGATGCGGCCGGTCAGCACCACCTTGCCGCCGGCGGACGCGCGGGGGATGCCGTTCATCTGCGCGCCCGGGAAGGCCTTCGTGGGCCACTCGGAACCGTCCGGCGGGTCCAGCACGCCCGGCTCGAGGAAGAAGTACCGGCTGCCGCGCGTCACGAAGGCGCGTCCGTCCGGGAAGCTGCACATGCCGTTCGCCAGGTTGATGCGGTTCTTCGGCGAGCCGCGGAGCACCTTCGGACCCGGCTGCGCCTGGAGGTCGATCCAGCACAGCGCGGTGTTCGCGAGGTTGAAGCCCAGCCAGCGCCCGCCCCCGAGCACGCCGTCCATCACGTACTTGTCCCAGCCCGGACTTCCCGGCACGCGCAGCGCGGGCCGGACGGCGTCCAGCGCGTCGTCCCGGAACACGGAGACGCCGCCCCGGCGCGTCGAGAGCACGGTCCAGCCCGGCGTCGGCTTCCACACGCAGAGCGCGGGGTCGTGCAGGTCGTCCAGCCACTTCCGCCGCGACACTTCGCGGAAACCGGCCGCGCCGTCGAGCTCGTAGACGGCCCAGCCGTCCAGCCCCTCGGCCGCATAGAGGCGGTTCCCCACGACCTGCACGTCGAAGACGGCCGGCCCGCCGCCCTTCAGTTCGCCGATCTTCTCGAAGCCGCCTTCGCCGCGGATCTTCAGCACGTGCAGGCCCGCGTCGCCGCACGCCGCGTAGACGACGTCGCCCTTCAGCGCCACGGCGCGCGCCTGGCCGGGCCGCGCGGGCTTCCAGCACCAGAACGCCGCGTCGTCGTTCGCGTACGGCTCGCGGTACTCGGCGTGCACCGGCGCGGGTCCCTGGACGAACGTCTCCTTCGCCGCCCCGCGCGCGGGAATCGCGAGCACGCCGCAGCCCTGCCCCGCCACGTATACGCAGCCGTCGCCGACCGCGATCGAGCCGATGCAGCAGCTCGGCCATTCGGGATGGTCCGCCACGGGGAAGGTCCATCGGTCGAGCACCTTCGGCCGCGCCGGATCCGCGCAGTCGACGGCGAAGATGCCGTTGTGCGTCTGCGCGGCGAAGACGATGTCGCTGTTCGCGCTCGTGCGGGGCGTCCACATGTCGAGCCCCCGCGCGTAGAACGGCGGATAGTCCGCGCGGCCCGTGCGCTTCGGGTCCGCGGGGTCCGAGATGTCGAAGATGTCGAGGCCGTGGCCGCAGCCGGACCCCTTGTCGGCCTTGCCGTACGTGAGGATCTCCTTCGTGACGACCGGCTTGTACGGCAGCGTCGCGTAGTCGCGGTTCTTCGCGTGGTGCCCCGTCGCCGCGTAGAGGTACTTCCCCTTCAGCCAGACGCCGTCCCCGTAGCCCCAGAGCGGCACGTAGGCGACCTGCCGGATGTTCCGCATGTCGCGCGCGTCGAAGACGGTGAGCCGGCCGGACCCCCAGTCGCCGGAATAGACGTAGCCGTCGCGGTACTTCACGCTCTGGCTCTCGTCCGTCTTCCGCATCGCGATGTGCGCCGGATGGTCGGGATCCGAGACGTCGATGAACTCCACGCCGTTCTGCCGCTGGCCGAGGAACGCGACGTTCCCCGCCACGTCCACGCCCGTCGCGAGTTCGCAGCAGTCGAAGCGGGACCGGATGCGCGGCCGGTGCGCATCCGTCGCGTCGACGATCCAGAACCCGCTCTCGCGCGTCGACACGTAGGCGAAACCCTTCTGCGACGCGATCTGGCGGATGCCGCCGAAACCGCCGACCGAGCCCAGCTTCCGCGGCTTCAGCGGCTCGGAGACGTCGAGGACCACGAGGTTGCGCCCACAGCCCGCGTAGAGGAGGTTCCCTTCGAGGCAGAGCGCCATCGCGCGGTCGCCGCAGCCCTCGACCTTGACTGGCACGCCGAAGACCTTGTCGTCCGCCGCGCGGACGGAGAGGCCCCCGCCGGCGGCCAGGACCAGGGCCAGGAATTTGATACCCGTCTGGATTTTGCCGTTCATGTTTTCTCTTTCTCGTTGGATGGGAATGCGCCGCGCGGCCTACAGGCGTCCATGGCCCTCGGCGAAGAAGGAACCCAGGAAACGCGCGAGGATGCCCCGCGCGATGCGCGCGTGGCCGGCCGGGGCCGGATGCGCGCCGCCCACGGACATGTCCTGCCCGTCCGCGAGCAGGTCGAGCCCGTTCATGTACGTCACGTTCGCACGCGCGAGCTCGGCGACGACGCGCCGCACGATCGCGCGGAACGCGGCCGCCTGCGCCCGCCCCTTCGCATCGAGACGGTTGCCAAAGACGTCGATCGCCAGGATCCTCGCCTGCGGATGGGACTCGGCGACGCGGCGGACGAAGTACCGCACGCGCGACTCGAACGCCGCGGGCGCCATGCCGAGCACGTTGATGCCCATCTCGAGCGTCGCGTAGTCGAACGGCACCCCCGCGATGAAGTCCGCCATCTCGGGTTCCATGCGCGCCGCGCCCGCAAAGCCGAGGTTGCGGACGTCCGCCTTCAGGCCCTCGCCGACCAGGCTCGCGTAGCACGTCTCCATCGCGAGCGCGTTCGAACCGTGCGTAATCGAGGAACCGTAGGCGAGATAGGTCCTCTTCGGACAAAGTTCGGGCGGCGGCGGCTCGACGTCGCCGACCACGTCCCGGATGCCGACGCGCCCCCACGGCAGCACAAGCCGCACGACGGACGGGTCGAAACGGTGCCCCTGTGACTTCGCTTCGGCGCGGAGATCCTCCCGCGCGCCGAGGTTCCTGACCGTGATCTCGCAGTCGCGGCCGTGGACGGTCTTGTTCAGCTCCGGCCAGTCGCCGATGAGGTCGCCATGATAGACCGTCAGGCGGGAGAAGGCGCCGTCCGACGGCGTTCCGAGGCGAAGTCTCACGGAATCGCCCCGCATCACGAAACGGAACTCGACGCCCGTGCTGCCGGCGTTCATTGCCCGTCCCTGGTTCGGCAGCGCGAGATGCACGCCCTTCCCCGCCCGCCGGAACGAATACAGCCCGTCGGCTTCGGGCTCGAGGTCCGAGACCCCGTGGATCTGCACGCCCTTGAAGACGACGTCGCCCGGCGTCCGCATGTACGGCGCGCACGCGACGTCGACGATGCGACGGGCGATTTCGGCCATGCCGGCATCTCCCGGGTGCGCGGCCACGCCCGCATGCGCGAAGAGACCGTCCGCGCGCATCTCCTTCCGCGCGGCAAGGTCGCCCGTGTCCACGTAGCGCGCGCCCGTCGCGTCCGCGACCCGTCCCAGCAGGCGGTCGTGCCGCGGCATGCGCCAGAACGGCGTCCGCAGCAGGACCTGCGCGCCGCCGGCCTGCAGGATCTGGACGGTCTTCAGGTACGCGGCGCGGCAGACGGCCTCCTCGACGTCGTTCGTCACCGCGTGGGCATTCTCGCCCAGCGCAATCACCACCAGGTCGGGCTTCCAGGCCGCGGCCTGCGCGGCCGCGTTCGAGACCGCGGCGATGTCGGAGTAGTTCCTCTCAAGAGGAAGTCTGTGGATGGTGAATTCGGGACGCGTCCCCGTGCGCTTGGCCAGGCCGTCGACCACGAGATGCACGTAGTCCTTCGCCTCCGCGCTCGCCGCCATGCCCCAGCAGTTCGTCCAGCCGATCTGCGGCGCCACGCCGTGCCGCGTGATCGAATTGCCGCTGAACAGCACGCGGCGATAGACGGGCGCCTGCTCCGCGGCCGGGCAGGGACAGGTTGTCGCAGCCAGCGCGACGGACAACAGGATTGAATGGAATTGCATGACAGGGCTCCTTTTCCGCAGAATTATAGCACACCCCGCCCCGGTCAGGCGCGGGCTGCGCGACGAACCTGGACATTCCATTTACGCGTCGCAGTCGTTCTGATATACTCAGCCGAATATGTTTCTTCCGGCTTCCAGATTTCTCTTCCTCATCCTGGCCGTCACACTGGTCCTGACGGGGTGCAAGACCACCTCGTCCCCATCCCCCGTGGAGACGGTGCCGGAGTCCCGCAAGGTCCCGACGACGCCCGCGCCCCCGGCCGCCACGAACCGGCTGGACGTCGTCGACCGGCCGTCGCCGAACTTTTCCGAACGGACGCGTCCCGTCAACATGATCGTGCTCCACTACACGGCCTGCGAGATGGCGAGCGCCCTGGCCACGCTTCGGAATCCGCACGCGGACGATCCGGTCAGCGCGCACTACCTGGTCGACCGGAACGGACGGATCTTCCGCCTCGTCGACGAGTCCAAGCGGGCCTGGCATGCGGGTCCCGGACTCTGGAACGGGTGCGACGATGTCAACAGCGCATCCATCGGCATCGAAATCGTGAACAAGGGGCGAGACGCCCAGGGACGACGCGAAGCGTATCCGGACGCCCAGATCGAAGCCGTGATCAAGCTCTGCCGGGACATCCAGTCCCGACACGACATCCGCTGGGTCATCGGCCACTCGGACATGGGCCTCGGCCGGAAGGAGGATCCCGGCGAACACTTTCCCTGGAAGAAACTGGCGCAACGGGGCGTCGGGATCTGGACGGACGACTTCGCGAAGCCGACGCTCACACGCAAGGAAATGCTGGCGAAGATCGGCTACGACGCCACCAGGCCCGACCTGGCGACGAAGGCCTTCCAGCGCCACTTCTATCCCGAGGCCATCACGTCGGGCGGGAAACGGACGAACGAACGCATGGCCGCCGTGCTTGATCTGGTCACCGCCCATCGCGCAGGCAACGCCCGCTGACTG
>JAEDMN010000232.1 GCA_016302985.1 Kiritimatiellia bacterium
AATGCCACAGCCTGGTCGACACAATGTGTCATAGAATCAATGGTCCCTATTTTGGGAAATGAAAAAGGGTGAGGTTCGTTTTTCTTTTGTCGGTGTCAGATTTGACAGGGCAGATGGCACTTTGGTAGACTTGCGCCAGGTAAGTGGTAGATGAGGCAGAGAACTCGAAGTTGCCGGCCTGGCGCGTGTGCGCCGGGTGTTGGAGAGCCAGCCAAACGAGCGGCGCGATAGAGCTTGGCAAATGCCTTTGAGCAAAGAGGGGCGACAATGAAAAGGCTAGCCTTGGGGATTGGTTTTTGCACGTTGACGGCGATGGCGGGCGAGTATCAGTCGTTGCAGCGGATCTGGGCGACGGAGACGGCGAAAATCGAGGCGGCGATGGAACGGTATCCCCGGGCGTTCCAGGATGGGTTCATAATCGCGGCATTCCCGGAAACGATAAAGGTCGGTCCGGAAGCCGTTCGGAAATTCGAGAATCAGCAGCGGTTCGCGGAGCATTTCCAGCAGCGGGGGGTGCCGGTGCAGATTTGCATCAGTTCGACGCTCGGGCACCACGACGGCTGGACGGTGCCCGGAGACTACCCCAAGATGGTGGGCTCGGACGGCACGGTCACGAAGGCGATGGCCTGCCCCCGCGCGCCCGCGTTCATCGCCAACATCTGCGCCCGGGCGTCGCGCCATGCCGCACTCCATCCGAAAGTCATCTGGCTGGACGACGATTTTCGCATTCCGAGCCATCAACCCGCCGACATGGCCTGTTTCTGCCCTGACTGCGTCCAGGCTTTCAATACGACCTACGGCTTCGCCTTTGACCGCGCGGCCCTCGTGACGGCCATCTGCTCCGACGCGATTGTCAACGGCGTAAATGTGCGCGACGTCTGGAGCGCGTATGCCGCCAAGGCGCTTACAGACCTCGCGGCGGCGATAGCGAAGGCCGTGCATGAGGTGGATGACTCGGTGGCGATCGGCTTCATGGTCTGCAACCTTTCAATGCTTCGCTACGGCGGGCCCGACTTCAAGCGGTGGATCGAGGTCTCGCGGAATCGGGACGGAGCCGTCTATTTCCGCCCCGGCAGCGGTTGCTATACCGACGAGAGGCCCTATTCCTCGGATGGCGTGGTCGCCAAGAACATTCAGATCGGACGCCTCTGCGCGGCCACGGAAGGACCTGGCGTCGTCAATCTCACCGAGGAGGTTACATGCCCCTACACCCGTCGCGCCAAGTCAATGCGCATGACCTACCTTGAGTGTGCGCTCAACCTCGCTTTCGCGGGGGCGGATGGCACCACGTTCGATGCCATCAAGCCGAATCTCGACGAGCAACTGTCGCCAGGGGCGGTCGTGGACATGCTGAACAGCCGCCGCGGAGACTTCGAATGGATTCACGGACGCCTGCGGGGGCTTCGGCAGATCGGTGTGGCGGTGCCGGAGACCAAGCCGCGGCGGGGGCCTGTGGCGTCGATCGGCGAGCTCTGCCATGTAGATGAATCGGCGGTGCTCGCGCAGGCCTTCAATGGCGTGCCGCTGACCTTCCGCCCCGGGAATGCCTGCTGCTCGTTCAAGGATCTCAACCGCGCGGATCTTCCCGCCCGCGTCGATGCCGCGGTGCGCATGGGGCTTTCCCTCTGGGAGTCGCCGAAGACCGGCGAACGCCTCGGCTTCGTGTGGAACTTCGGTTACGACGATGTGTCGGATGCCAGGCTGGTCCTCGCCGGCGATGCCGCAGTGTCGGTGCTTGCGCTGACCGGAGATGACAGCGAGTCGCTCGGCACGGGGCGGGCGTTTACCCTGCCTTCCATCCCCGCCTGGTCGTTTCGCGTGGTGCAGATCAAGCCTTTGGCTCCCGCATCCGCCGCGTCCGGGAACGCATCGTGAAATTCCGCGATGCTCGAGCCGTCGGGTCGCGGTCGGTGCGGGCCAATGCCGTGCCGATTTGCCGTTTCTGAAGCGTTCGTAGAGCATAAACGCGGATAGCGCGGACGTATTCGGCCGCGCGTCTGGGGTTCAGTCCCTTATCTGCCCACCTTGGGCGAACGCCCTTGAAAGGCATTTCATAGGAGACTCCAGGATAGCCCGGTGGAAGCGGCGGCTTGACTCGTGTGCTATACTAATTGGCATGAAAATCAACTTCTCTCTCCTCCTCGTCGCTGCACTGGCGGTCGTTGCCGTGCCGACGGCTGTTTTCGCCGCAGCGGCGCCGTCGGTCGAGTCCGCCGCCGGAGACAAGGTACGGATCGTCCGGGTCGTCTATGGCGACTTCGACCTGGCGGAGAGCTGGGTCGTACCGGGCGGATCGCCGCAGAAGCGCTGCCCGATCGTCCTTGGCTTCCATCTGCTGGAGTTCGATGGACGGCGTGTGTTGGTGGACGTAGGCTGCGACCATTTCGAGATGGAAGGCCGGCAGGCGCGAAATTTCATTCGTCCCGCCGAGGCGCTTCGCCGGCTGGGCGTCGCCCCGGAGACCATCGAGGCCTGTTTGATTTCGCATTTCCACGGCGACCATCTTGACGCGATCGCGTCGTTCCCGCGCGCGCACGTCTACATTCAAGAGAAGGAGGCCCTGTCGGCCGGCAAGAGGCTGGCGGGACGGGCGGTGACGACTTTCAAGTCGGAGCTCGAACTGTACGGCGGGCGGCTCAAGATGGTGCGCTCCGGCGGCCATACGGCGGGGCATTCAATCGTGCTCGTGCCGGGCATGGCCGACGGCCGCACGGCGGTGATCGCCGGCGACGCAGTCTATTCGCGGCGCAATCTGGCGCAGCGTCTGCCCACGCCAACCAGCTTCAATGCCGACGAAAGCCGCGCCTTTGTCGAGACCTACTCCGATCCGCGCTACCGCGTCTATCTCTGCCACGACTGACGGGCCGTAGGCCGCGAGGCGGAGAGCGTCGATTCACTCGGTTTGGCGTACCCGATTCCGGCCTCTGCACGGAAACACAAGAGACGAGAATCGCAGCGATTGAATTCGACAGACGCTTGACGGTCAAGCGGCGCGGCTGTGCTTATGCAAATGGATAATCAACACTACGGAAAGCTTTTTAGCTTCATTTGGAACATCGCCAACGACGTGCTCGTGCACGCCTTTGAAAAAGGCGATTACAAGAAGATCATCCTGCCGTTCACCGTGCTGCGCCGCATCGACGTGCTGCTCGAAGCGACCAAGCCGCAGGTCGCGGCGAAAAAGGCTTTCTGCGACCGGAACAAGTTGCCCTACGAGGCGTTCCTGCCGCAGGTGACGGGCTATCCGTTTTACAACACTTCGGCGTTCACGATGTCGACGCTGAAGAACGAGATCGATCCGCAGCGGCTGAAGATGAACGTGCTGGAGTACTTCAACGGCTTCTCGCCCGACGTGCAGGACGTGATCGACAAGTTCCAGCTGCGGCATTGGGTGGATGCGCTGACGAACAAGGGGCGTCTCGGGTCGATTCTCGAGAAGTTCACCGATACGTCGATCAACCTTTCCATCAAGCCGATCAAGGACGACGACGGCCAGGTGATCCTCCCCGCACTCGACAACCACACGATGGGCACGATGTTCGAGGAACTTCTGCGGCGCTTCAATGAAGAGAACAACGTCACCGAGGCCGGTGAGCATTTTACGCCCCGGGACTATGTGCGGCTTCTGGCGCGGCTGGCGGTCGAGCCGATCCAGGATTCGCTCAAGGACGGCACCTACACGATCTACGACGGCGCGAGCGGCACGGGCGGCATTCTCACGGTGACGCAGGAGGAGTTCGACAAGGTTGCCAGGGAAACGGGCAAGAAGATCAAGACGCTGATCTTCGGACAGGAACTGCAGGACGACACCTACGCGACCTGCAAGGCAGACCTGATGATTTCCGGCAACATCAAGAAGTTCACCTACCGCCTGGGCGCGTCCGAACATCAGTTCATCGCCTGCGGCTCCACCATTTCGCAGGACGGTCACGCGGGCGAGAAGTTCGACTTCTGCGTGATGAATCCGCCTTTCGGCACGCCCTGGAAGGAGGATCTCAAGAACTGGGGCGTCGGCGACAAGAAGGAGGTGAGCGATCCGCGCTTCTTCGACGGCGAGACGAGCTTCATCCCCGATATCGGCGACTGCCAGATGCTGTTCCTGGCGAACAGCGTGAGCCGCATGAAAGACACCGAGCTCGGTACGCGCATCGTCGAGGTGCATAACGGCTCCTCGCTCTTTACCGGCAATGCCGGCGGCGGCGAGTCGAATCTGCGGCGGCACATTATCGAGAACGATCTGCTGGAGGCCATCGTCGCGATGCCGGAGAAGGACTTCTACAACACGGGCATCGGCACCTACATCTGGATCGTCACCAACCGCAAGGAGAAGCGTCGCCGCGGCAAGGTGCAGCTCATCGACGCGACGGCCATTTCGACGCCGCTCAAGAAGAATCTCGGCGAGAAGAACTGCGAGACCAGCGAGGCGGACTGCGACCGCATTGTGAAGCTCCTGAAGGATTTCAAGGAAACGCCCGAGTCGAAGATTCTCAGGAACGAGGAATTCGGCTATTGGGAAGTGCCGGTGATGCGTCCGAAACGCGACGCGGACGGCAAGCTCGTCCTGAAGAAGGGCAAACCCGTCATCGCCAAGGCGCGCAACGAGGTCGAGCAGATCCCACTCACCTATCCGGGCGGCATCGCGGCGTTCTACGAGAAGGAAGTGAAGCCCTACGACGCGGAGGCCACCTTCGGCGAGCCGGCGATCGGCTACGAAATCTCCTTCACCAAGCACTTCTACAAACCCGTCGAACTGCGATCGC
>JAEDMN010000233.1 GCA_016302985.1 Kiritimatiellia bacterium
ACGGAGTAGGATGGACCGGCGCGGATTCAGCCTCTTCGAGCTGATGCTCGTCCTCGGCCTCCTCGGCGTGCTGTGGGCGGTCGTCCTGCCCGCCGCCTCCCGGGCGAAGGAGACCGCGCTCAGCGCCCAGTGCAAGGCCAACCTGCACCAGCTCGCCGTCTCCTGCCAGAACTACGCGCTGATCCACGGGCACTTCCCCTGGGGCATGATCGAACCGTCGACCCACGAGGAGAGCTACTGGAAGGACGACATCCTGAAGACCCTCTACCCGCAGGAGGACCCGCGTCTGCACGGCGCCTCGCGCTGGGACATCTGGACGTCCTTCTGCTGGGACTTCCGCCGACGGGGGAAGGACGGCGCCAGCTGGGAATGCGGCGAGATGTTCGGCGACACGAAGGTCGACTCCGTCCTCTGCTGCCCGAAGTGCCGTCAGGAGAAGACGGACAACTGGGACGGCAACCGCATGACCGGCTACAACTACAACGTCTGCTACCTCGGTTTCGTCGAGAACGACAAGGCGAAACGCAACTACCCGACGGCGACCGACCAGGTCCGGCACCCCGCCCTCGTCGTCGTCTTCGGGGACGGCGGCTACGCGGGCGGTCCGAACAAGTTCATGCGCGCGCCGTTCCAGGACAAGAAGTACGACAACTCCGCTGCCGCGCTGCGCAAGGCCGGCACGCAGGCGTTCCGCCACGGGACCGGTACGCGCCGCCACTGCAACATGGCGTTCCTGGACGGGCACGTGCAGGAATTCCACGACCCCTACATGGCCGGGGGCAAGCCCGGCTGGGTCGACGAGGCGACCTTCTCCGCGTTCATCAGCTCGGGCAACGGCATCTACGGCCCGCGCGGCTGGGGCATCGAGGATGAGGACGAACCCCGTCCCTGACGCGACGACTCGACGCTCAACGGTCGATCTGGTCGAACGTGTCGACGACGATGGACGGCGGCGTGCCCGTGTACTTCTCGAGGTCGGCGGTGGTCGTCTCGCCGGAGAGGACGCAGACGAAGTCGACGCCGGCGTTGTCCGCGATCGCCTTGTCCGTGTAGAGACGGTCGCCCACGCAGGCGATCTCCCCGGGACGGAACTTCGCCAGCACCGGGGCCAGCAGGGACGGGGAGGGCTTGCCGAACACGTGGCTCGGCTTCATGCCGTTCGTGATCTCCAGGAACTTGAGCATGCCGCCGACATCGGGGATCGGGCCCTCTTCGGACGGGCAGCAGGTGTCCGGGTGCGTCGCGACGAAGTCGACGGGCCCCAGCTTCGAGAGATCCTTGAGCCCGACCGCCGCGTTGCCGCCGTTGCGCATGTTCCACTGCGCCGTGAGGCCGCGCAGCTTCTCGTACGTCAGCTCCCTGTCGTAGGTCAGGGCCATGAGCTGGTTCCTCTCGGGATCGTAGCCGATCTCGACGCCCGCGTCCGCGAGGCGTTCCCGCATGTGCGCCGTCACGGCCTCGCTGGCCACGAGGTAGACGCTCGTGTAGCCCTTCTCGCGGATGTACGCCTCGAGCGTGATGAGCGGCGTGAGGATCTGCTCGGGTACGACCGGGATCTGCGCGCCGGAGATCTTCTTCATGTACTCCGCGGGCGTCTTGGACGTGTTGTTGGTGAGGTAGAAGAACGAGAAGCGGCCGCTCTTCGTGGCGTCGATGACGAACTTCACGGCGGGGGCGATCGGGTTCGGACCCATGAACAGCGTGCCGTCCAGATCGCAGACGAACGCCTTCTTCTGCTTGATGTCGAATGCCATGTGCGAATTATACCACAATCGGCCGCGGACATTGACCGCGGGCGGCGGATGCGGTACACTTTCCCCATGCCTCGCTATCCCTGGTCCAGAACAACGCCGCGTCGTCCGCGCAGGTTGACGTGGTACTTCGTCATCACCCAGCTCTTCACCCTGCTGGGCCGTCTCATCGGCCGTGCCGCGACGGACCGCGGCGAAGGCGTCGCCGCGGGGACGCCCCGACGCCGTTCCACATCCCGCCGCCGCTGATGCCGAATGCCTCCCCGAGCGCGTCGTCCGCGCCGCGTCGGCGCCTCGGCCTCGCCGTTTCCGGCGGGGCCGATTCGACCGCGCTCCTCCTGCTGCTCGCGGACCTGCGGGAGAAGCTGGGCTTCGACGCGTTCGTGCTGCACGTCGACCATGGCCTGCGCCCCGACTCCGCCGACGATGCGCGCTTCGTAAAAAGACTGGCGGCCGCGTACGGCCTGCCCTTCCACATGACCCGCGCGCGCATCGTGCGCCGCCCCCGCGAGTCCCTTGAAATGGCCGCGCGCCGCGTCCGGCTCGACTTCTTTTCGCGGATGACGCGTCGGCTGAAGCTGGACGCCATCGCGACGGGGCATCATGCCGACGACGTCGCGGAGACGTTCGTCCTGCGGATGGCCCGCGGCGCAGGTCCGGACGGACTCGCCGGGCTGAAGCGCATCTCCCACGTAGGGGACCTGACGTTCATCCGTCCGCTGCTCGACCTGCGGGACGCCCAGTTGCGCGACTACCTGCGGCGGCAGGGGCAGTCCTGGCGCGAGGATTCCACGAACGCCGACCTTTCGATTCCCCGCAACAAGGTGCGGCATCTGGTCCTCCCGTGGCTGCGGGAGAACCTGGACGCGCGCATCACCGAGCACCTCTGCAAGAGCGCGGCGATCCTGCGGGGGGAGCTGCAGCGGCCGGCACGCGCGCCGGAGGCCGGCGCGCAACCCAATCGTGCGGGAACCTCTTGTGGGGGCGTGCCGGAGGCCGGCGCGCGGCCGTTCACGCTTTCCATCGCGCCCGCGACGGGCTTCGAGATCCGGCCACAGGCCATCGGGACGCTGCCCGCGGTCTGCGAACTCAGCCGTCGCGCACTGGCGGGGCGCACCCTCGCCGTCCGTCCCTGGCGACCCGGCGACCGGATCGCGCCCACCGGGATGGGCGGGCGTTCCCGCAAGCTCCAGGACGTCTTCGTGACCGCGAAGGTGCCGCCGGAGGTGCGCGCCACGCTGCCCGTCCTCGTGGACGCGGACTCGGGCGAGGTGCTCTGGGTGCCGGGCTACAGAATCGCGGAGGCGGCCGCCGTCGAATCGGCGACCGCCCCCAGCTGGCGACTCGAGCTCCGCGCCCGGGATTAGAACCGGTAGGACATCGTGCACGCCACCGCGTGCGAGAGGCCGTTCGAGGTCTCGAACTTGTGGCGCACGCCCGTGCCGTCGGTGATGTACAGGGAATCGCCGTTCATGAAGACCAGGCCGTAGCTGGCGGAGAAGTCGAAGGGTCCCCAGGTGTAGCCCAGACCGACCGTGCCGATCTGGCGGTCGCCGGGCGGCAGGATCGTCGTGCCGTGGTTCTTGCTGCAGGGGTCCTGGTCCCAGACGTACGACGCCATCAGCGTCAGGTTGTCCGTCAGGTCGTACGCGGCGCCGAAGCCCACGCGCCAGACGTCGTTCCACTTCAGGACCAGGTCCTTGTCCGCGCCGCCCGGCAGGTCGAAGAAGATGTGCTGCGCGCTGGACCACTGCGTCCAGACGGCCGCGACGCCCAGGTGCAGGTCGTCCGTCGCGTCGTAGTTCATGCCGATCGTCACCGACTGCGGCAGACGCATCTCCGCGGAGGCGTCCCCGTTCGCGGCGCGGGCCCCCGCGTCGACGGTGTCATGGGCCGTGGCGACGGCCTGCTCGTAGGCCTGGGCGTAGTACGCGTTGTAGTACTGCTGGTAGATCGGCGAACCCGCGGGGATGCCGGCCTGGGCCAGCGCGGCGCGGACGCCCTTGTCGACCTGGGCGGCAACGGGGCCGTCGTCATAGCCCTTGACCTGGGCGTGGTTCTCGCCCTTGACCTTCGTGTCGATGAAGGACCTGTACATGACGCCCACGGACAGCTTCTCCGTGATGTCGTACTTCGAGGAGAGCTGCCAGCCCCAGTCGATCATCTGGTTGTTCGCGCGCAGGTGGTCGTGCACCGTGCCGTACCGTTCGCCGTCGCGCGTGGCCATCTGGTCCGAATACTGCTCGAACGAGGCGTAGAGCAGCCGGAAGCCCGCGGAGACCGACCATTCGTCCGTAATCTTGTAGGCCAGGTTCGGATTCAGGATCAGCCCCTTGATCGTCGTCTTCCGCGTGTCCCACGCGAGTTCCCAGTCCGGACTGTAGTGCGTGCCCAGACCGTATTCAGGCGCGAAGCCGAGGCCGAAGGAGAAGCCCGCGCCCAGCTCCTGGGCGAGATAGAGGTGGGGCAGCACGAAGCAGCCGGGATCCATCTTGCGGCCGGGATGGCCATCGATGAACGTGTCGGCCGTCGGATGCTCGGTCGTCATGCCAACCGTCACGACGGTGCCCGTCATGTCCGTCAGCGTGGCCGGGTTGTAGAAGTTCGCCGAGGCGTCCACGGCCCGGCCCATCACGCCGCCGCCGAGCGCGTTCCCGCGCGCCGAGCCCTCATAGAGAGCGAAACCAGCTGCAAAAGAACAAAAAGTGACAGATAATGCAACAAAAGTAGCCGAAACTTGCTTGAAAGTCATTACATCAACCTAGTTAACCTTAGATGTGTGACATTTTACCAGATTCTGTCTCAGACCTCAAGCACAAGCTGCGACACATTTGCGACTTGCGTCGCAGGAGAGAGAGGGGCAGGGCTTAGGGCAACGACTCCCAGGTACTCGCACGACGCCGAGGCGGGTGGGGCCGCGAGATGCCTCGGCGCCGTGCGCGTACCTAAGAGCTGAAAAAGGGCGCGGCTCGTGCGAGCCG